>JBLHOI010000033.1:0-11133 GCA_047621375.1 Glaciecola sp. | reverse complement strand
AGATCGGCAGGGCGTTGACTATCGTTTATGGTATATACAATTTCTCCCTTTGCTGATACGTCGAATTCGCCAGAGGTATAAGGTCGGCCCAAGGCTTGGCTACCCAACCTTGCAGGTAGTTCTTTTATTTTTCCACTAACACTGACATAGGCTAGCTTAGTTTCGCCTTCATCAAGGTAACTAAAATAAAGTCCTTTACTATTTTTCGCCCATTGCACTGCACCAATTTGACGATCCAATGCTGGGGTTAATGATGTGGTCGGCTTCTCAGAATCAAGCGCTTGAAGCATGATTTGGTTAACTTGATATGACAGTTTTCTATCATTTACCCATTTATAAGTAATATATTTACCATTGGGACTAATTAGTGGGGCAGACTCAGGTCCTGCTTCTTCGGTGACAGATTCAATCTCGCCGGTGGCGATATTAACTCGGTATATATTGCTTTCATAAGGCAATAGCGCCCAATTTTCATCGCGATTTGCCGAGAAATATAGTGCTTTGCTATCGGTTGACCAACTGAGCTGTCCGCCGTGGTTAAATTCATCTACGGTAACTTGGTGTGGTGTGCCACCTTCGGCAGAAATCACATAAACTTGCTGAAAGCCAGGGCTGTTGAAACCAGCGCCATCACTTCTATATTGCGTGGTATCAATATATTTTGCCGTGTCTGCCCACTTAGCATCTTTGGGCATTTTGGGCATATTTTTAAATATACTGGTAGCTTGCGTTGGTGTAAACATCGTAAACGCTATAGATTGCCCATCGGGTGACCAGGTTATGTTTGACGGACTAGAATGCAAGCTGCTGAGCTTGGCCGTGCGGTTTGTTTCCATCCATCTTACGTAAATTTGCGATTTGCCATCTTGTGCTGACAAATACGCTAGTCGCTCACCATCTGCTGAAAAACGGGGCGCAGAATAGCTATTACCGTCGGCTAATAAAGGCAGGTGTTGCTGCGTTTTTAAATCATAAGTCCACAGCTGAATTTTGCTACGATCAGTCATGATGTCCATTGAGCGGCGCTCATATACGAGCATTTCTTTGCTTGGATGAAATGTAGGAGAGGCGGCGTATTCCAGTTCAAATACATCCGCATAATCTAAGACGGAGGTAGTCGATGCAAGGTGAATTGGTGCTGACTTATCCCCATCTGTGTTTAGTGCACTCGCACTAAAAGTCGTCAATCCTAAAATCGAAACCGCAACATATAGCGAGATTTTTTGAAACGGGATGGTGGGCCTTTTTATCATTATACTTTCCTTAACATATGTCACATAAATGGCTGCAGTCGTCTAAACCTCTAAACGGCATAGTAAAACGTAATGGCGCAATATTGTCGTTATTTTTGCTTGTTTTCAAGCACCACGTTAATTGTAAGTAAAAAACCCATCAAACCGTTTATATGTATCGGTGTGAAAATAGGTAGTTTGGTGCATTAACATAGGAGGCATCACCTTATCAACTTAGTTTATTGTCAGATGAACGTCGTTGGGCAGTTTTGTTTTAATCTAGTGAGTTTTTGCGTGTTACTGTTGATTATTTGAGCCGCAGTGAAACAAACTTATGGACTCTGTCTGGACGGGTAAAACTTCAAACTCTTATTTCCGTGCGATACCTGAGGTTTATTTAGCAAGCGAAATAACCAGGTAACGAGTGAAAAAAAGCAATCTTTTAGCAATCGATACTTTTTAAACAGGTCGCACATAGTCACAACTGACATTATGTGAAGTAAACAAGCGGCAACACAAACTGGGACTATCTCGACAAAAGGTTGTTATTAAAATAGCCGCCATACTTACAGTGGGCTAGAATAAGTACTGGCAAACGAGATAATGGAAATAATGTTGAAAATTGGGCTGGTGTTAAGTGGTGGTAAGTCCTCCAGAATGGGCAAAGACAAGTCTGCACTGAAGGTCGGAAAAGGGACAATGTTGGAACACAGCATTGACATGCTCAACGCCGTTAATTTGGATAAGGTTGTGGTCAGTGGAGCCGATTTTGATATCCCCGATCTGTTGCCGAATAAAGGCCCTGTAGGTGGGATTTACTCGGCTGTTCAGCATTTGTCACTTAGTACTGGAGATATTATATTGGTAATACCCAACGATATGCCTCTTCTGCGTCCTGATTTATTGCAACGGTTAATGCAACAATCGGTAATTCACCAATGCACATTCACTTACAAGAATCATCCGATGCCACTGAGTTTGTTTATTAGTGAGGGTATTTTAGAGCGACTTCAGTCATTGGGAAATTCTGCTGGTATGTCAATTAGGTATCTCATTCAAGCCGATAAAGTTGAGGAACTGAGCGTTGAATCGCAGGACGTATTTTCGAATGTAAATACACCACAAGAATTGGAAGAAGCAGTTCAAAATTATAAGAAAATGTGTCCATAATAAGCAAGTAAAATTGATTTTCTCACCCTAATGATTTTTTTAAAAAACGCCTGAGCCATGATAATAAATCAAGAAGTACTGAGCAATGAGCTATTTATAAATGTTTAGCTAAAAACATCCTCAAGATGAGTGATTAGTATGATAATTAAATAAAGGACGTTATTTGTGACATAGTTAATTCGTTTATTGATTTATTGTGGGCACCAAAAAGCAAAGGGCTGTTTACCAATGATCGCCTCACCAATAACACCAATAGCTTATGTCTTGTTCTATTAAAAATTGTTCTGCGTGTTTACCTTGCAGCAACGCTAAGGTAGCCATGAGACCTGCTTGGACACAGTAGTCACTAGCGATGGTGACAGAGCGTGGTCCATCCATGATGGGCTTTCCGAGTTGAGGATTTAGGACATGCGAATAACGTATGCCGTTGTGCAGTAGATATCGGTTTGCATCGCCACTTGTGGCTAAACCGCCACGGGCTATTTTTACCATGACGGTATTGTATCTTGTGCGGGCGTTCTTAGTTTGTGAGACATCTTGCGCGGGCATTTCGATACCGACTAACCAGTATTTGCCTTCTTTCTTTTGCTGAGTAACTTGGATGTCACCACCGAAATTAACCAATACAGAAACCGTCGGAGCTAGGGTGGTACATAATTTCGCTACACAATCGACCGCATATTCCTTACCAATACCGCCTAGGTCAATTTCAAATCCGGCAGGCATTGTAATTTGCTGTTGATCAAAGTTAACGCGGTCCCATCCAATAAACGCTAATAGCTGATTTATGGTTTCTTCATTCGGTACATTATCCGAGCCATCAAATTTCCATGCACGTCTTAATACGCCAGACGTAATATCGAACATGCCATCACTTATGTCAAAACAGGTGTTTGCAAAAGTCAGTAATTGAAAGGTTTCGTCATCAATAACAACCGATTGCCCTTGCGCTTGATTAATAGCAGATACGATATTGTTATCACGGTATCGACTAAACTTTTGCTCAATACGAAATGCTTCCGTAGCCGCCTGTTCCGTTATATAACTAGCAACCAAAGGATCGGTTGTATCAATGAGCAACTCACAATGGCTCGCCATACAAAAGAAACTGCCTTTGATATGATCGTCGGCAGTTTGAATTTTCCAGTCAGACAAAATAAGGCTTACCTATGCATTAAAAGCTGTAACTAAATTGCAAGATAAACGCTTTTACACTTGGATACAAATCTTGGCTTGCAAGAACACCTATATTTTCAAAACCTGCATTTTTAGGATCTTGCTGATAATATTCAGCCCTCACGCCCCATTCATGTCCATTATTCATTTTATGACCGTATTTCAATCCGACCGTTATTGCGGTCATTTCGCCTAATCTATAATCGGCTGATGCAAACGCAGGTAGGGCATCTACATCATTTAAATAAGGACGGTAAAAATCGGCCTCACTTTGCTGATAGTAGCGAAAATGTGGTTGAATATAGTCTGATTCTGATAAGTTATAGCGTAACTTAGAGTCAATTGTATGTGATGTTATGTCCCAATCGTCGGTCGCAAAGCGATATGAGACATCGGCGACAGCATTGTCAAATGCGTATTTAGTTTGCGCATAAACACTATGTTTAGCGCGACTATCAGGGCGATTTTCATGCAGTACTGACTGAGTTTCACCGTTGTTGTTGACTAAACTGAGCAGCTTATAAGGGTCGTTTAAGTAACCATTACTAGTTGAATAGCTGTAATTTAATTGCACGAGCATGCGACGATTAATTACTTGGGTCAGACCAAATAGCGCATCTATCGTTGATTTGTCATCCGTATCGGTAATTCGAGTTTGATCAAATGCAGCTTCAAATGCATCCTCACCAGCGTCACCTGTGCCAAATTGTCCTCTATCCACTACCATAGTAGATAGCCCAATAGGGCGCCCACCAACAGGATCAATGCTATCAAATTGATAAGATAAGCCGAACAAAGCAGTTGTATTCTTATTATAAAAATCTCTCTCTGCAGACACACTAGTGCCAACCGACAAATAATCATATTCGCGTGAAATGTTACCGCCTAGATTAATTCTGGTATCTGTATAAATAGGTTGGGTCCAGTTCGCACTTAATTGTACTCGGGTGTCTTTAAACGTATCGTCCAATGGAAGTTCATTTGGGGATGTCGTATATTGGCCATCTCCAGATGGGCGACTAAACGTTTGCGCATAAGGCTGTGAAACAGCACCTGTCGCTGAAGCACCAGTGAGTGTGTCAATAACCAATTTAGTATTCAGAACTCGCTGGTCACCAAAATCTTTGGTTGCACTAATGACACCCTCAAGAAGGCTAACTCGATCGGTCTCGCCATAGTAGAGAATAGCCGTATCGAACTGCCAATCGTTTTCTGATTTAGTTTCTTGCGCTTGAACACCAGCGTTTAAAAGGGTGCACGTTGCGGTGGCCAAAAGAGTCGTGATTTTTTTTGATTTACTTAATTGCATCCACAACCTCCGCCAGCAAATGAACGTCCGCCGCTCGTGCCCTCTTTACTAAAATAAATATGTTCGTCTAAACCTATATCAACTGCGTCAGCATTTAACGCCATTTCATCTTTAGCTAATAGGTCGCGCTCCCAGGGCTGCACGCCTAAATTTGCACATCCACCTAATTGCACAGCGGTGATAATGAACAACACAAAAATTAACTTTTTAGTGTATTTGTTCGATTTTTTTATTTTTATAATATTCATCTAGTTGTTCCTACTCAGACAATAAAGAGATAATTTCTTGTTCATATTGTGGTTTGTTTTTACTAAAAAAACCGGTGTGGGTTTTACGTAAAATTCCGCGCTTATCTATTAAGTAACTACTTGGCATACCGACTAGTCCATAGTCGGCGGCAACTTCTCCCTTTGGATCCAAAAGAATCTTAAAGTGCGCAGGGTAACTGGCTAAAAAAGTGTTAATCGAATCTTTATCTTGGTCCAAATTAATACTGATAACTTCAAACCCTTGCTCAGCATACTTAGCTTGCATTTCATTCATCCAGCCAAAGGACGTTCGGCATGGTTTGCACCAGCTTGCCCAAAAATCTAAATAGACGACTTTGCCTTTAAAGTCTTTTAAGGAAACTAGTTGCTCATTGGAATGAAAGTCGGGGAGTGTAAACTCGCTCGCGGCTGTGGCGTTGGCAATTCCTGCAGCAAGCAATAAGGTGATGAAAATTAAAACGTGGGATTTTGTTCGCATAACACTACTCAACAATATAAATATTTCATCAGTATATTGAGCGAAACTTAAGGAAAACTTAGCGGAGAGTGACCTTCAACATTTTTGTGTTCAACGTATGGTGCATAAAATCGCTAGCACTAACCTTCTTATCGATGGCTAAATTAAAAAGACTCAAGTCTCTAATTTTGATCCAACTCAACGCATTATGAGTTTGATGGTAGGTTATATTTTTTGTCGTGGGTTGTGACTATGCTTATCCAAATAATTGCATTTTGACCACTTAGGCTATGAAACCAAATATGGCAAAGAAAGCGGGTTGGTGCACAAGATAAATCACTAAACTGTGTTTGCCTGGCAATGCTATCCACGTATTTTTGTCGAAGCGTTTAAGAGGGTCACTTTTTAAAAATGAGGTAGAAGCGAACCAAATGCCAACTAAAACAACGCCGAGCCAAGGGAACAGACCGACGTAGTCATTTGAATATGTCGGTAGATGGTCCCGGATATAATTAAATGGCCATATGCCAGATACCCAACCGATGTTATATGCAGCGATGATACAAAGACCGATTATTAGTGATACACGTGGTTTATTTGCAAACATAATACAAAGAATGCTGGCAACAGCAATAAAATGTAAAACGCCAAAATAGATATAATTGTCAGGCACCATTAACAACGAAACTAAACTGATAGCCAAGGCACTCGCTAAAATTTGCATTAAGCGTTTACCAAACTTGTTCCAATTGATGCGACTCCGATAAGACAAATGCAGAGATGCGCCTAAGCAAATAAAGAATGAGGAGAGAATAACGTGGCGAAAAGTACGCCATCCTTCACCATCAGGAGTGTTCCAATCCACATAACCGAAAAATTTCAGATCATATATAAAGTGAAATATCACCATAAGAACAATGGCAAAGGTGCGCAACACGTCAATACTGAAAATTCGATTATTCAATGAGTTAAAACTCCATTTCCAAAGCAAACCTTAGTGTATGATCAGTTGATTTACCATTCAAGCCTGCTATAAAACCTAATTCCCATTTGAGTTGGCGTTGACCCTCAAAGCGCTTTATACCCATAAATGCTGGACCAATGCCTAAAAAGTCGCGACTAGAGTAAATCTCAATAGCCGGTTGAATTTCAGGTATCCATCGATATCGATATTTTAATCTAAATTCACCTTGCAGTTTCTTAATCGTATCACTTCCCCAGCTTTGTGATACGAGCAAATTAATGGTCAAACTATTGCGACCAAATTCCTTTTCAGCAAGCACGCCTGTAGTAAATTCCCAACTGTCTTTTTGATGCCTTTTTTCAAGTTCAAATAGTGCCCCCCAATCGGCCCAATACTGGCCTTGGTCAGTTAACATCCACCGCGTTTCAATTTCATAAGAGTGCAATCCAAAATTATCATCTGAGTCACGTTCTCCAACAAGATAACCTTCAACAGTGACATACTCTGAAATTGCTTGTCCATAGGCAATGCGTTGCAGAAGTTCATTGCCATCGTCATTTTTTCTAGAGCTAAAACGCCATTCAAATTCTCTCTCAAATGGCATTACATATGGGTGATAAACCTTGTCGACGGATTCAGAAGCATTGCTTTTGACGGTAAAACCATTGAGTATAATAAAACACAACAACAAAAAAACAGGGGTTATATATTTCATTTAACAACTCCATGAATGGTACTTTTACCTTCAATAAGATTGGTTCTCATTAAAAGTGTAAAAATAAGAATTGTAGAGGCACCAAAAACAGCCAAATAGATAAGCGTAGGAGTTGCATCATATCCGATAAGTACATGAAAAAACTGACCATATTCGTTTCTATCAGCAATTAAATTGTTGGTGTTCCAAAGAGGGAGAGACGAAGATAAAACGTCAATTTGCTGTAATACCGTCACGATGTTACTTAACTGCCCAGCTAAAAATAGAGCAATTGCCAGTTTGAGTGGGAGACTCCTTTCTATATTCACAAATACAAAGAAAAGAAGGTAGCTAATGCTAATGCAAATGCCCAAACCGACGCTTATACCGACATAAACGCTTGCATACAATTGCGTTTGTCCTATTGAGGTAAAAAACACCGTAAAGTCACTTGCATGGGGAAGTACCAACAAGAATAGGCTCAAACTAAATAATAATTTGCGGACAATATCATTATTTGTAGTTTGTCCGAATATAACGCCGGCTGTCAGGCTGAGGGATATGCCAATCAGTAATATTTCATAGCCAATTCCCTCAAGTGTCATTCCTAACCAAGGGCGAAAGTGGGTGAGAATGGCACTACATAAAAGACTCAAGACGATGCTGCAGAAGTAAAAAAAGTGATGGTCTTGCTTCAGTGCAAAGACCCAATTAGGCAAAGGTTTGACTTGTTTTGTTTCCAGTTGCAGGGCCTTTTGGCTAGCGTCGAAAAAGGAATGCCAAGCACAAATATAAGCGTATAAAATAAAAATGGGTAATGTTTCCTCGATAAAGAGAAGTAGACTGTTTATCAGCATGTAGCTAGTTCCTCTGACGATTCTATTCGCATTGTTTCGCAGTTAGTGACGATCACCTTTCCTATTGCCGTCTCGGGATGATACTCGCCAAAGAAGTGATAGGTGCCTTTTGGCAGTGGGCCAATAAATAAAATGGCACTTGAATTCGCAAAAATGACTTTTTCACGGTTGAGATCGAAGCTATCGAACTCCTCAGGCGAATCATCATGATTAACGATAATGAGTTTTATTTTGGTATTTTCAGAAATAGTAATAACGCTAGGTTCAAAAATGTTATCTTTCAGGTCAACAGTAATCACCTCAGCTGCAAAAGCCGCGGCCGAGGTGAAGTATGCGCAAACTAAGGCGACTAATATTTGATAAACGCGTTTATTATTCATCGTCAGTGCGGCAAACCATCATCAATTTTAAACTTTACTTGGACTAATAAGCCACCTAAGTCTGAATCTGAAAATGTAAGTGTGGCACCATGTGTGGCTAATATTTGAGCCACAATAGTTAATCCTAAACCGCTACCTAAAATCCCTTTATTTACAGCGTCATCAGTACGATAAAAGCGCTTTAATACATTTTCCCGCATAGACACCGGAATGCCTGGGCCCGAGTCCTCAATAGTAAGCAAAACCATTGTGCCAACCTTTTTCACATCAACACGTATCTGTCCTTGGTAAGGTGAATACTTGATAGCATTTGTGACTAAATTTGAAATTAACGTTTGCATTAGAAAAGGCTTAGACAATACAAATTGCTGCTCACCAATTAATTCAATCGTTTGTTGTTTTTGTTCAATGTGCGGATACAGGTCACCGATAACACTTTGACACGTCTCTAATAAATCGACTTTGTCTTTGTCCTGCAGTAATAATTCAGGGTTTGTTTTACTCAGCATCAGTAGCTGATTAACTGCCTGTATCATTCTTTCTACATCTTCTTGTAGTTTCGGCAAGTCAGTGTTTATGTCACTTGGGTTGTTCTGCAGGTTGTGCAGATTAATTTTCATGACACTCAGTGGTGTGCGCAATTCATGAGCTGCATGCGATACAAACTCTCTCTCGCGCTCGAAAGATGAAGTTAAACGAGCAAACAGTAAATTCAGTGTTTGAATAACCGGTTCAAGTTCAATGCTTCGATTGCTGATATTCAACTGCGACAAGTTTGTTGACTGACGTTTTTGTAAATCTTTAGACAACTGTTTCAGCGGCACTAGGCCTTTCGTGATAATCAAAAATATGAGTAAACCTAAAAAAGGCATAACCAAAATAATGGGCTTTACTGCAGCTAAAACCATTTCTTCAACAATTAAGCCGCGTAAATTGCGCTGCTGGGCTACCAATATCCATTCGTTGTCAGCGAACTCAATGGTAAATAGACGCCAGCGCTTACCTAAAAAGCTAACATCTGACAATCCGTGTTTTAATTCGCCTATGGGCGTTGTTAGTGTGTTCTCAGTGCGGATAACCGCTTTATTATTGACGACGATTTGGTAGGCAAATTCGACGCTTTGTTTAAAGCTTTGCGTTGTTAATTCAGGCAAAGCTTCTTGAGATATCAGCACTTGTTCAGGCTGGTACATCGATTTATTAGCCTGAATGGTGTCCCAATTGAGAGCAATCGGAATGAGGCCTTGTGCAACAACTTTTAATTCGTCATCGTAGGTTTTGCTTGAGATATCTGTACTGGACCGATAACCTTGAATTGCCGCGCTGAAGACGACCAGTGTTAGCGAACAAATAAGCAGAAGAGTAAGTTGTTTACTGATGCTGTACATACTTACCTTGTTTGCTTAGGAACGCTATAACCAACGCCTCTAATTGTTTTGATAAATTTGTCAGGTAAGCGTTTTCGTAAATTATGAATGTGCACTTCTATTGCATTGCTGCTTACTTCTTCACCCCATTCGTATAGCGTTTTTTCGAGGTGCTGTTTGCTTTGGATTCTGCCGTGGTTCTCCATCAACGCTTTCAGCAACATAAACTCTCTGCGCGGCAGCTCAACCTTTTCACCAGAGACGTCAAGTTCGTGCGACGCGACATCTAAACTTACTTCATTAATATCTATTAATGAAGATGTTGCGGTGCCTAACCGACGCTCCATTGCTCTTAATCTTGCTAGCAGCTCATCAATATCGAAGGGCTTAGCAAGATAATCATCAGCACCAGCATCTAAACCGTCTATTTTGTCTGTAGTCGTGTCTCTGGCTGTCAGTATGAGAATAGACAAATAAGGGTATTTTTTTTTCGCTTTTTTTAATAAATCAATGCCGTCCATATCAGGTAAGCCTAAATCTAGGATCATCATTGAAAATTCATTACTCGCCAACGAACCCATCGCACTTTCGGCTGTCGGCATGTGAGTAATAGCATACCCTTTGTGTCGCAACGATTTGCTTAACTCTTCGGCAAGTCGAGTGTCATCTTCAACTAATAATAGTCTCATACGCTACATTCATAAATAATTTATAGCGTCACACTATAACTGAATACTTAAGTGATGCTTAAGCTTTTATAACGGCTGCTAATTTTTATAGTAGATTAATAAAGTGTCAATACATTAGGCCCCTTTACTTGTTAGTTATTGCATCTCTTTATAGACGTTTTTTTGCTATATGATGAAACATTTTATTTGTTTTGATCGATTTACCGTAATTCACTGTTTTTAAGTTAAACTTTAAAATATAAATTTAATGAAAATTTTCACAATCTGCACGCGAGGCCACCATTAACTACTTCCGAACCATTCGCCCGTCGAACAAAGACTTATTTTTCTTGCCTTTAGGAGGGACAGGCGAAATAGGGATGAATATGAATTTATACGGTCATAACAATAATTGGCTGATGGTTGATTGCGGCGTTACTTTCAGATCACCTCTAAATAGATTAGACGACCAAAATCCTTCTGCTAAGCTGGTTGATATGGTCGCGCCTGATCCTATGTTTATTGAAAATAGGCAAGAGAGTTTGTGTGGCATCATTATCACTCATGCCCACGAGGATCATGTAGGGGCG
>JBLHOI010000032.1:0-11142 GCA_047621375.1 Glaciecola sp. | reverse complement strand
ATTCATCAGCAATTATGGTGAAGGTATCCGATATTAAGCGAGCGACGTTTGATCGTACTATTCCAATTGCATTTAAAAAGGAATTTGAACCCGCAATGAGTTGTAATGGCAACGGTTTGTGCTTCAACTACGACACCACCTCGCCAATGTGCCCGTCGAGCAAAATTACGCATGACAGAAGGCACAGTCCAAAGGGCAGAGCTGGATTGATCCGTGAATGGTTGCGTTTGTTAAGTAAAGAAGACGTGGATACATCATCACTTAGTTATCATCAATTTCAAAGCAATTGGTTTACTAAATTAGGCAACGCAAAGACTAAAAAAAATGACTTTTCGCATGAGGTTTTTGAATCTATGAATGGTTGTTTAGCGTGTAAGTCTTGTTCAAACCAATGCCCAGTGGGTGTAGATGTTCCTGACTTTAGATCTAAATTTTTATCAATTTATTATCAACGGTATACTCGACCGTTGAAAGACCACTTTGTTGCAAACGTTGAAATTTTAGCGCCGGCTATGGCTAAGTTTCCGCGCTTTTTTAACTTCTTTTTAGCATCGGCGATTATTAAAACGGGCATTAGAAAAGTCATCGGTTATGTTGATGCGCCGTTGTTATCGTATCCGACACTCGCAAACAGAATTAAAAGCATAGAGTGCATGCATGACGTTTCGGTCTTACAGCAACTCAGTGTCAGCCAGAGAGCAAACTACGTTGTTATAGTTCAAGACCCGTTCACTAGTTTTTACGACGCGCAGTGTGTTGAAAAAATGATTAAAGTGGTAAAAATGCTGGGCTATCAACCCGTATTGTTGCCGTTTTCACCTAATGGCAAAGCTCAGCACGTGAAGGGCTTTCTTAAGCGTTTTGAGAATACGGCTAAAACTACTTCCTCTCTTTTGAATACGATTGCCTCTTTAGATCTCACTATGATTGGTGCAGACGCCTCATTGGTACTATGTTATCGCGACGAGTATGCAAAAATATTGGGCAAGGCAAGGGGTGAATTCACTGTTCATACACTGACAGAGTGGCTGTCAGTGTTGCCAACTGAACGCATTTCAGCGCTAGCTTCGATAGCCAAAAATAGTAGTAAAACTAAAAACGTAGATGGTGATGTGACCTATAAATTACTTGCGCATTGTACCGAAAAAACAGCATTACCAAAGACAGAATCGCAATGGCAGAATCTATTTGAGTTATTAGGCATGAGGCTTGATATCGTACCTGTAGGTTGCTGCGGGATGGCGGGGACTTATGGTCATGAAGTTGAGCAATTAGAAAACTCTAAGGGTATATACGACTTGAGCTGGTCACAGCCGGTCAAAATGGCCATTGATAATAAGAACGAAATATTAGCAACTGGGTACTCATGCAGAAGCCAAGTTAAGCGTTTTGATAACGAAAGACCACGGCATCCGATTGAGGCAATTTATGATGTGCTAATTAAGTGAAGCGACGATAATATGGTTAATAATGCGGGAGGTTAATTTGTAAAACTTCCCGCATTACAAATATTATTCTTCAGATTCAACAGCAGACGTTGAATGAGTGCCAGTGATGCGGGCAAAGAAACGGTTCTTTGGCATGTATGGTTTTTCAACTAAAAGTTCTCTTACATCGTTATCGACGTTGGCTGTTTCTATCACCAAACTGTATTGCTCGAATGATTCTTTGATAAGTTGCATAGTGATTGTTTTATCAGTGACTAAATTGGTGCTTGCATTCATTGTCGCATTTACTGTCCCTGTAGATACGGCGAGTGTCAATATTAGAAATATTGATTTGTACTTGAGTTTCATTCTTTTTGCCTTAAGTTAATTTGTTACTTAAAAGTTGCTTTTGTTAATAATTTATTAATTTGTTGTAAACGCTTTATTCCGTTAAAATACAACACTTTACCCCATTAACAAGCCGCTATATTAAGCCAAAATTTTAAAATAATATAATGATAAAATCTTTCCTTAATAATTAGAAAAACTAATGTATAATTAGCAAAAAAAATAAGTGGGAATTGTTGATGGCAAAAAGACTACCTCCATTGAATGCTTTGAAAGCCTTTGAAACAGCGGCAAGGCATTTAAGTTTTACAAAAGCAGCTGAAGAGCTTTTTGTTACTCAAGCTGCCGTCAGCCATCAAATTAAATCATTAGAAAGTTATCTAACAACGAAATTATTTCTGCGACGTAACAGGAAGCTGCTGTTGACAGAAGAAGGCCAGTCATATTTTATAGAACTCAAAGATATATTCTCTAACTTGCAAGACGCAACAGATAGGTTACTTTCTTTGGGATCGAAAGGGGCGATTACGGTCGCGGCCCCACCTAGTTTTGCAAGTCAGTGGTTAGTTTCCAAAATTAGTCAGTTTTCGATTAGTCATCCTGATATCGATGTTCGTATCAAAGCGGTAGATTTGGACGATGGCTTTTTAGATGAGACAGTAGATGTTGCTATTTACTACGGTAAAGGTAATTGGCCTCGGGTTGATGCCGTTAAGTTACACACTGAATATTTAACACCTATGTGTTCCCCTTTGCTTTATCAGCAAGCCAAACCACTAGATACGCTTGCCGACTTAAAAAAACACGTGCTTTTGCATGATAGCTCTAGAAGTGCATGGAAAAACTGGTTGAAATATTTTGGTGTTCAACACGTTAACGTTAATCAAGGACCTATGTTTAGCCATACCATGCTAGTTTTGCAAGCAGCGGCCCTTGGCCAAGGTATTGCATTGTCGAACGTTCTCCTAGCCAAACCTGAAATTGATTCTGGTCGTTTAATTTGTCCTTTTGAAGAAAGTATCGAGAGTAAAGATGCTTTTTATCTGGTTTGTCATCCCGGGCAATCAGTCGTAAGTAAAATACAATTATTCACAGACTGGATGTTAGAACAAGTGGAAGATGAACATGGTTAATATTACCGAAGAACTAGAAGTAACGGCAGATGAAATTTCCAATAAAAGAGAGCCAACCAGTGCGTTGAGAATGAGTGCAGAAACAAAGATAGGGGTTTTTATTGGTGCACTATACCTGTTTTTAGGCGTTTTGTTAGGTGCGTTTGGCGCACATGCTCTCAAAGATACGTTAAGCGAATATCAAATGGGTATTTTACAGACGGGCATTAAGTATCAATTGATCCATGGCGTCGCCTTGCTGATGCTTGGGGTTTTGCACTCACTGTATCGTAAGCGTTTATTTTATATTGCGATTATTTGCGTTGCCATTGGGGTTTTCGTTTTCTCTTTTTCTTTGTACGCAATCGCCTTTTCAGGAGTTTCGTCACTAGGCATAATCACCCCAATTGGCGGTGTGTTTTTGATTTTAGGATGGTTGTTTACGATGTACGGCGTGGTTAGGAAGTAAAAAATGAATTTTAGCGTATTTAATAAAAACAACATGATAGACACTAAATCTATGCTGTTTTATTGCCGAGAAGGCTATGAAGCAGACCTTGCTGCAGAACTGGAAATTGTATCTGCAGATCAGAAACTGTATGGGTATAGTCAGTTTTTGCGAAATAGTGCAATGGTTCAATTTCACTTTTATCAAGCACTCAGTGCTCACGAGCAGTTTACCAGTTTTGCACTCAATGAATGTATTTTTGCTAGGCAACGTTTGTGTGTTATTGGCCGTGTTGAATTAGCTGATGCCAACGACCGGATCACAACTATTCTTGATTATTTAAAAGATAACACAAAGCTCAGCCAACAATGTTTGGGTGATATATTTGTTGAACATGCTGATAATGAAAAAGGTAAGGAGGTGGCGAAATTTTGCAAAAAATTCACTGTCCCTATGCGTCAAAGGCTCCGAAGAGAGGGGGTGTTAACTAGCAAGCCGCATTCTGGTTTACCTTTTGTTCACCTGGTCTTCTCTGATAGTAGCCAGTGTATGGTGGCTGTTTCTTACCCTAAAAATCGTCATTCGCAACCGCTAGGTATTACTCGCCTTAAGTTCCCAGTTGAAGCACCAAGTCGCTCAACTCTGAAGCTAGAAGAGGCAATTCAATTATTTATGAGCCAAAATCAGCAGACTGTTTGTTTACAAAAAGGGATGACTGCTGTTGATCTCGGTGCTTGTCCAGGCGGTTGGACATACCAATTAGTTTCACGCGGGATACATGTAGAAGCCATTGATAATGGTGCCATGGCAGAATCGTTGATGGCAACAGGCTTAGTTAAATACCAAGCCGCTGACGGTTTTAAATATAAACCTTTAGATGGACACGTTGATTGGTTAGTATGCGATATGATTGAAAAACCCGAGCGTGTTGCGAAACTGATGACAGATTGGCTATGCAGTCGGAAAGCGACAAGTACGATATTCAACCTGAAATTACCGATGAAACAACGTTTTCAGACGGTAAAAGCGTTAATTTCGACGATTATCGATGCCTTGAACGAACGGCAGATCAAACATAAATTAAGTGCTAAACATCTTTATCACGATAGAGATGAAATTACTATAATAATACGAACAGGTGCACATTTAATTCAATAAATTCATATCGTTGAGTTCTATTTTGGATACTGATTGTGTATTTTATTAGCTGTTGTTTACGACATTTTTTAATTCTTTTTAAAGAATGCGCTGAAAACAGTGTAATTCGTCCGCAATAATCTATATAATCCGCCCCGATTTTTTAGAACCTATAAAGTGGAAACATGACAGATTTAGCACATTACAGAAACATAGGTATTTTTGCTCACGTTGACGCGGGTAAAACAACCACAACAGAACGAATTTTGAAACTTACCGGTAAAATCCATAAAACCGGCGAAGTTCATGATGGTGAATCAACCACGGACTTCATGGAACAAGAAGCAGAGCGCGGTATTACTATTCAGTCTGCTGCGACTACATGTTTCTGGAAAGAACACCGCATGAACATTATCGATACTCCTGGGCACGTTGACTTCACAGTTGAAGTTTACCGCTCATTAAAAGTACTTGATGGTGGCGTAGGTGTTTTTTGCGGATCTGGTGGTGTTGAGCCACAATCAGAAACCAACTGGCGCTACGCGAACGACTCAGAAGTTGCACGAATTATTTTCGTAAACAAAATGGACCGCATGGGTGCTGACTTCTACCGTGTTGTTAAGCAAGTTAAAGACGTATTGGGTGCAAATCCGCTCGTGATGGCTTTGCCAATTGGTATTGAAGAAGATTTCGTCGGTATCGTTGATGTACTTGAGAAAAAGTCATACATTTGGGATGAAACTGGTCTTCCAGAAAATTTCACTGTTGGCGAAGTGCCAGCTGACATGGTTGACAAAGTAAATGAATACCACGAAATTCTTATTGAAACAGCATTAGAGCAAGACGATGAATTATTGATGGCATATATGGAAGGTGAAACTCCGTCTTTAGCCGACGTCAAGCGTTGTATTCGTGACGGTACTCGTAAACTGGACTTCTTCCCGACATATTGTGGTTCCGCATTTAAAAACAAAGGTGTGCAAAATATTCTTGACGCAGTTGTTGACTATTTGCCGTCGCCTGCAGAAGTTGACCCACAAGACTTGACCGACGAATTTGGTGAGCCGAATGGCTTGAAAGCGATTGTTTCACCGACAGAACCTTTCCGTGCTTTAGCGTTTAAAATAATGGATGACCGTTTTGGCGCATTAACCTTTATCCGTATTTACTCTGGTACGTTGAGTAAAGGTGACAGCATTCTTAACTCATTCACTGGTAAGTCAGAACGTGTAGGCCGCATGGTTGAAATGCATGCGAATGACCGTACTGAGATAAGCTCAGCCCAAGCGGGTGATATCATTGCTATCGTGGGTATGAAGAACGTGCAAACTGGTCATACACTATGTGACCCGAAACATTCTTGTACACTAGAACCAATGGTTTTCCCTGAGCCAGTTATTTCTATTGCAGTTGCACCTGCCGACAAAGGTTCTACTGAGAAAATGGGTATCGCAATCGGTAAAATGGTTGCTGAAGATCCAACATTCAAAGTTGAAACGGATGAAGATTCGGGTGAAACAATTTTGCGTGGAATGGGTGAGCTTCACTTAGATATTAAAGTAGACATTCTTAAGCGTACTTACGGTGTTGAGTTGACTGTTGGTAAGCCTCAAGTTGCCTATCGTGAGACAATCACTAAAGAAGTCGACGATTCATATACACACAAGAAACAATCTGGTGGTTCTGGTCAGTTTGGTAAAATTGATTATAAAATCCGTCCAGGTGAAGCAAATAGTGGTTTTACTTTTGTTTCTAAAGTTGTTGGTGGTAACGTTCCTAAGGAATTCTTCCCTGCAATTGAGAAGGGTTTTAGAGGCATGATGGGTCAAGGCGTAATGGCTGGATTCCCTGTATTGGATGTCGAAGTTGAACTTTATGATGGTGGTTTCCATGCCGTGGATTCATCTGCAATTGCATTTGAAATTGCTGCAAAGGGTGCTTTCCGTCAGTCAATTCCGAAAGCCGGTCCACAATTAATTGAGCCTATCATGGCTGTTGACGTTTATACGCCTGACGACCATGTTGGTGATGTTATTGGTGATTTGAACCGTCGTCGCGGTATGATAAAAGATCAGCAACCAGGTGTTACTGGTGTGCGTGTCAAAGCGGATGTGCCACTTTCAGAAATGTTTGGTTATATTGGCTCACTTCGCACAATGACATCTGGCCGTGGTCAGTTTTCTATGGAGTTCTCTCACTACAATCCATGCCCAGCTAACGTTGCTGAGTCTGTTATTGAAGAAGTTAAAGCTAGAAAAGCAGCTAAGAAATAGTGTGTTGAACCAGTAAAAAAATATAAAAAACCCAGCTAAAGCTGGGTTTTTTTATGTCAGTGATCTACACATTGCGTGATCCAATGCACTTTTCCTTTGCTGAGATGGGTTTATATTCAAGTTGTTAATATCATTGCAATCTAAAAATTAACAACTGCTTTCCCAATTTTTGAAATTACCAAACTGTCAGAATAATATCCGTTTCTTGGACGTACTTTAAAATCACCTTTAAATCTAAGCTAAGTTGCAAACCAGTGTCCTTGTTTATTTACCAGTAAATTGCGATTGTAAGATCATTACGTGTTTATGCAGTCGGACGCTAAGTGCTTCAAATGTAGTTTTTTGCTGTATTTTTGTATACTTCCACTCGTAGTACTCATTAACTATAAGTCCAAGCGCATTGGCGGCCAGCGGTGTTAATTGAGGATTTATTCGCCGACTGAATTGTTGTAACGTTTCGTTCTCAATGCGTGATATCTTTTGTTTTTCGAATAATTTAAACAGTTTATTTATCCATTTACTTTCATCCGATGTCTTTGGTTTTCGCTTTGGTAGGAACAACAAACCAATGAATAGACCAATAATCACAAAACTGCCGATAAGGATGTAACTGAAGCTTTCAGCTTTTATATTTCCAAATACTTTGCTTAATAGTGATTTTTGCTTTTCTTGGTTGTAACTCAATATAGATTGGTTCCAAGTATGGTCGAACTTCGCCATTAACAGTCTTAGTTGATTAAAAACTGCATATTCTTTTAAGTTAGTTAGGGAAAAGGGAGATTGCTCTCTAAATTCTTGTCGTATTTGTATCATGCTTAGTAGGCCAGATAGAATCCTATTTGGGGCAACGATTGCAGTGGGGTCTATGCGTATCCATCCTCTGTTATTATCCCAAGCTTCTACCCACGCGTGTGCGTCAAATTGATGGACACTTATCACATTGCCAGATTGAACTTCCCCACCTTGATATCCGGTGACGATGCGAGCTGGGACGTTTGCAAGGCGCAACATATAGGTAAGGGCGGACGCATAATGCGAACAAAATCCCGTTTTGTTGTTAAACAAGAATTGATCAATAGGTTCCGATTGCATTAACGGTGGTGAAAGTGTGTAGGTAAAATCACCACTTAAAAAAGGCGATGTTAACGTGTCGATTTTTTCCTGAGTTGTCATCGATGAATTAATATTCTGAATGACGAAGTCAACAGTATTGGGGTTACCTGTTGCTGGTATTTGTAAGTATTGAAACAAATTTTCATAGCCATTATAAATAGTTAAAGGCTGTTCTATAAATGATTTCACTGAATACAAACTTTGTGTATGTAAAGGTCTGCTGCCCGTTAATTGAAATTGTTGATTAATCGAAATAGTTTGCGTTGATAAACCTCGGATTAAAATTGGAATATCCAGTGAATATAACCATTTTGTTGATGTTGGCTGGGCGATCACAGCGTACTCTAATGACTGACCCTCGAATTTTATTGTATCAGGACCGTCAAAACGCTTCGCTTTTTTCGAAATAGACCAGCTTTTTCCGTCAAATTGGTCCAATACAATAGTACGCCAATAGCGCTGTTGTGGAGACGGTAAACGACCCGTAAATTCGGCTCTAAAAACTAACTCATCGGACTTTGCTAAATTTGCAATGTCACCGGGTGTCATTTTTTCGGATAACCCAGTTGCATTGGATTGGCTCGTTGGCATTTGCCATAACGGGGATAATTTGGGTGTAACAAAAAACAATAAAAAGGCTATTGGAATTGCCTGTAAAAGAAGAATAACAGTGTGTTTGGAACAAATTTTGAGGCTCGTTTCTTTGATTTTAATAGCATGTAATATGCAAAATAGTAAGATAACGAGTATCGCGTAAAATAAGCTATTTACTAAACTTTGATGGAAGATAAGCCCACACGCGACCAAAAATAGCTGAATTGACACAATCGTTTGATAGTCACCTGTATGGTGTAAATTTAGAATCTTTAAACAGCAAGCAACGACTAGCAAATTAATCATCGTTTTTAATAATGCATAATCTGTTGCCAACCAAATTAAAATTGAGATACATAAAATAGCGAGTAAATTCAATATTGAATTTTTAAGAGGACTACTGTGCTTAATTGACTTGTATAAGGTGATGCAAAATGAACAAGCACATAAGACTAGAACCCACTCCATTAATGGTTCTATTAATGAGATTATTAAGGCAGCAAAGGTACCTAATGTGGTTAATGAAGCAATTTTTCGATTGTAGACTCTAATTCTTTGCACGTTACGAATGTTCCGTTTCGGTAGCGTCATCGTTGTCGTTAATGTTATCGGGTGATTCGTTATGGCAATAAAGCGCTAATGCTTCCAAGCATTGTCGTTTATGATGCCTGCCAGTGTTTGGCATTATTTGTTGCTTCCCAATTGAAAAACCAAAGCTTGCTTCTTGATTACTTAATTCGAGTATTTGAAAAGTAACTTCACTCAGCGCATGTTCAACGTTTCCATTAACGTAATCACTGAGATGTAACCAACCTGATATTGCAGAGCGTTCAGTAAAATCTTTGCTAAGTAAACCTTGGCCCTTCGCGAAGTGTTTCCATGACACGTGGTGAATAGGATCTGAGTCACGGTAGTCTCGTATGCCCTGTAAGTCCTCAGTAGTTATCGCAACACCTACTTTGTTGCCTGTATTACCTTTTGAATGTTGCTGACGCATTTTTAAATTGCAAGCAATAGGTGTCGGAAAAACCAAAAATTGGCCTGGTACAGAAAGATGAGACCAACATTTAAATAATCCGAATGGGAAAATACTCTCAATTGATACTCTGTGTAACTCATGCAGTCCTCTTGAAAATCGACGTATTGCAATGGTGTTTACGCCATCTTCTAAGTATTCATAAACAGGGTAATGTTTGCTAAAAATAGCAATGTTTGACAACGAGTGAAGCGCGGGTCTATTTGCTTTGTGCGATAAATCAAGTTGCAATTGAACATGTTGATTGGCAAAAGAGTTGCTGATTGGTCGAAAGGCAATATAAAATTGCACAAAGTTAGTGTAACTATGAAACAAGGCGAGTAATAAAAGAGCGAATACGAAGTAACAAAACATCAAAATAACGTTGTTTTGATAATTGGTACCTAAGATGAACAAACAACTCATTAAGCCTACAATAGCCCAGCCAAACCGAGTCGGCAGTATAAAAGTGTTGTTTACATCCATCTGATAAGCATGGCTTGATGGAATTCGTTTATTCAACCATTTCTCGATACTTACTTCATACCAATACTTCATAGACATTTCCTAAGCGGCAATAGGATCGATTTTTTTTAATAACTGAACGCTCAATGAAGTTGCATTTTGAACGAACTGATCTTGACCTCTTAGTCGGTGTTCAGTGACTGATGGGAAAATCATTTGGACATCTTCTGGAATAACGTAAGTTCTATCATGTATAAAAGCAAAGGCTTGTGCACAATGATAGATTGCTTTTGAAGCTCTGGGAGATAACGCATTGGGGAATTCAGGATTGTCTCTAGTTGCATTAACGAGAGTTAGAATATAATTAATTACCGCTTCGCTGACGACTACCTCAGACACTTTTTTCTGCAGTTCCAAAAGCTGTTGAGTGTCTAACACTGTTTTACTAAACGAACGGTTATCATTACTTAGCAACATTGATTTTTCAGCTTCAAAATCAGGAAAGCCCAGTGATAGTTTCATTGTGAAACGGTCAATTTGTGACTCGGGCAAAGGGTAGGTACCTGATTGAAATAGTGGGTTTTGCGTTGCGATTACGAAGAAGGGCTTCGGCAATTCATAACTGTTACCGTCTATTGTGACTTGGCTTTCAGCCATAGCTTCAAGCAACGCACTTTGCGTTTTAGGACTGGCTCTATTTATTTCGTCGGCTAACAACACTTGGTGAAATATGGGACCCGGGTGAAAGCTAAATTGATGGCTGTCGGGTTCATATATATTAACGCCCAACATATCTGCAGGAAGCAAGTCTGAAGTGAATTGAACTCGCGCATAATCCATGCTAAGAACGGATGCTAAGCATTGACTCAATGTTGTTTTTCCCATTCCTGGCAGATCTTCTAATAACAAATGACCTTTAGCTAATAAGCAAACGAGAGCCAATTGTATTTGCTGATCCTTACCTTTAATTTTTTGTTTTATGGCTGTCACACAGCTTTCTATATCTTTTCGCATCTGATTTTTATGTTCGCTATATATTTTACAATAACCACTGATAAACTCAGTGTAATTGAATTAGTTAAAAACTACCTTTACCTGATTAATACCTACGTATGTAGGTTTTTTTTGTAAATAAAGGTAACATATTCGGGTCAGAGAACTTGTCGAAAAAGGAAAAATATGAGTCTTCATCCAATGGCAGGAAAGCCTG
>JBLHOI010000031.1:0-11220 GCA_047621375.1 Glaciecola sp. | reverse complement strand
TTTGTTCGAGGTTGGAGTCGTTGTAGGCGGTTGGTACACTAAAAATAAACATCAAAATGAGGATGCGGATGTTGATGATGACGAAAATTCGATCAAAAGACCAAATGACGACCTTTCAGATGACGATGTAAAGCCTTTATGACGACTTCTGTTATCAACCTAGCGTATTTATTGAAATTGGGCGGTGAGTCCCGTATTAGTTTAAATTAATGCATTGGTTTGACATCGGCGTCAATTTATTAGACCGACGTTTTTGCGCTGAAGATGTCATCGCAAGAGCTGTTGAGCAGTCGGTTAATCAGCTTTGCGTTATCAGTTCAAACCTAGAAGAAACAATTGCCGCTCAAGTATTTGTAAAAAAGCATAATGAACAAGTAGGCTTTCAACAACTTTTTTATACAGCCGGTGTTCATCCTCATCACGCAGATGGCTTTTCACAAGATGTCATTATTCAAATAAATCAACTTGTGTCCGATAAAAATATGGTCGCTATCGGTGAATGTGGGTTGGATTTTAATCGTAATTTTTCAACACAAGAAAATCAATTACGTTCCTTTGAAGCTCAGTTGGTTCTTGCGGCTGAAAATAAGAAAACCATTTATTTACACGAACGCGATGCTTTTGACGATCAAATACGATTATTGAAAGAGTATTTGCCTAGTATCCCTAACGCCATTGTACATTGTTTTACAGGGTCAACTAAGCAAATGGAGGCCTATCTCGAACTCGGTTGTTATATTGGTATAACCGGCTGGGTCTGTGATGATAAGAGAGGCGTCGATTTGCAGGAAGCGGTCAAACACTTACCACTTGAAAGGGTGTTGCTTGAGACCGACGCTCCCTATTTATTCCCAAAAAATGTGAAACCGAGAGCCAAAAATAATGAGCCTTGTTATTTAGCACATGTGGCTAACAAGGTTGCTGATTTAAAAGGTATAGATGTTAAAAAACTTGCAGAGGTGTCGGTTGCCAATACTTATAAAGCCTTCGGTTTAGTAGCCGTTTGATAATTACAGCTATGCTCATGCTATCCTATAGTGCCTATTGGCCAGCTGCATTAGCAGCCAGATTTACTGCGTTCATGCTTTATTTGGTCATTTCCTTACAACGAGATATCGAAAAGTATTTGATGCACCAATCAGCTATCACTTTTCTGATGTATCGAATAAGCAAACCATTGACACCAAAGACCGGCTTGACGGCGATGTTCGGGTTAAAAATAAGAGCCAGAATGTTGGATTGATGAAAGTTGCACAATGGTTGAAAGTTAATTTTGCGAATGCTCAAAATAGTCAAGTTTTGGAAGTAGACTATGCGATGCTAGATAGTCATCACTTTGGTTTCGTCAGAGAAACGATGACAGCAATAGTGACGGTGCCAATCGAGTTAGTCAGTATTTTAATCTGAATTTCTTTATGCATTTGCTGACAAGTTACTATACAAAGCAAAAGAAGCCGGACGTAATAAAGTGCTGTCAGCCGAATTTTAAAACTGTTATTAAGGATAAATATGTCACAATTTCCACTTAGCCGTCCTCGTAGACTGCGTTATACATCTTCAATTAGACGATTAGTTAGTGAGTCTGTACTCACGGTAGACGACCTTATTTATCCTATGTTTGTGGTAGAGGGTAGTGAACAGGTTGAGGTGATTGAATCGATGCCTGATGTGTTTCGATTTAGTATAGATAAGCTAGTTGATGAAGTGCAGGAGTTAGTTGACTTAGGTGTGCATGTATTTGCCTTATTTCCGGTAACACCTGCAAATAAAAAAACGGAGTGTGCAAGTGAGGCCTTTAATCCAGAAGGCTTAGCTCAACGCGCAGTAAAAGCATTAAAAGCCAAGTTTCCGGATATCTCAGTGATTACTGATGTTGCACTCGATCCATTTACTGTGCACGGTCAAGATGGCTTGATTGATGAAGATGGTTATGTAATGAACGATGAAACTACGGACGTGTTAGTAAAACAAGCGCTATCTCACGCCCAAGCGGGTGCAGACATTGTTGCTCCCTCTGACATGATGGATGGGCGTATCTGGGCAATCCGTGAAGCGCTTGAACTAGAAGGTTTTAAGAACACCAGTATTATGGCTTATTCGGCTAAATACGCTTCAAGCTATTATGGTCCGTTCAGAGATGCAGTCGGTTCAGCAGGCAATATAAAAGGTGGTAATAAGAAAAACTACCAAATGGACCCGGCAAACTCAGATGAAGCTTTAAGAGAAATTGAACTTGATATTAATGAAGGGGCCGATATGGTGATGGTAAAACCAGGAATGCCATATCTAGATGTTGTCCAACGTTGTAAAGAAGAATTTGGTGTGCCCACTTTTGCATATCAAGTCAGCGGCGAATATGCAATGCACCAAGCGGCTTTTGCGAAAGGCTGGCTGAATAAAGATGCTGTTATTATGGAGTCTCTATTGGCATTTAAGAGAGCTGGTGCTGACGGAATACTAACGTATTTTGCCAAAGAAGCTGCTAGGCTTTTGCGCGATAAGTAGGTTTGTATCGAAGGAAGGGGCAGTAAAAAACTGCCCCAATCTAAATCTGAACCTGAATGTTATCAATAAGCCGTGTTTTTCCTAAAAAGCCAGCACCAAGAATAACAAGTTCTTTGTCCTCATGACTTGGTTGCAATAAACTGCTAGCAGAACGTATATCGATGTAATCAGGTTTGAAGCCAATGCGTGCCAAGCGTTCTCTGTTTTCCTGAAGCATGATTGAAAAGTCTCTGCGGCCACCTTTTATTTCAATCGCCATGTCCGAGATTAATTTATATAATCCGGGTGCAATTTCACGCTGTTGTGTATTTAAGTAATTATTTCTTGAACTCATCGCTAAACCGTCGCGCTCTCGCTCTGTGGCCACACCATGTATTGTCAAATTCATTGATAAGTCAGTTACCATTGCCTTAATTACTTGCAACTGTTGAAAGTCTTTTTCACCAAAAAAAGCCATATTGGGTTGAACCATATTGAACAATTTACAAACAATAGTTGCAACGCCTCTGAAATGCCCCGGACGACTCGCACCGCAAATCATATAAGACAAGCCTGGCACTTCAACAAAAGTCTGTTGCTCTAAACCTCTGCTATATATGTCAGTGACTTTAGGCATAAATAAGATATCGACTCCCAATTCGGCTAACGACGCTTTGTCTTGATCTATAGTCCTTGGATATGCATCGAGATCTTCATCGGGGCCAAATTGCAAAGGGTTAACAAAAATTGACACAACTACTATGCTTGCATGGCTCTTAGCTTCTTTAACCAGTCTTAAATGACCATCATGAAGGTTGCCCATAGTTGGCACAAAAGCAATGGATTGCTTTTCTAATTGCCATTTGCGGCGGGTTTCTCTTAGTGTTTGTATGTCACTGACTATATGCATAAGACTTACTCAAAAGAATGTTCTGGGCCAGGAAAACGATTTGCTTTAACGTCATTTATATATGCAGTAACAGCGGAGCGCATGTCGTTATTAGCAACTAAATAGTTTTTACTAAATTTAGGCATATAATTGGCGCTAATACCGAACATGTCATGCATGACCAAAATTTGTCCATCGGTACTTACTCCTGCGCCGATGCCTATAACAGGGATTTTCAAGGTTTCTGAAATGAGCTTAGCAACTGCACTTGGAATGCATTCTAAAACAAGTAATTGGATCCCTGCATTTTCGAGTTTAATAGCGGCATCTAGGATTTTTTTGGCTTGCTCATTTTCTCTTCCCTGAACTTTAAAGCCACCAAAAACATGCACCGATTGTGGCGTTAAACCTAAATGTCCGCAAACCGGAACCCCACGTTCAACTAGACCAGTAATGGTTTCAACAAGCCACTCGCCGCCTTCAACTTTGACCATACTTGCGCCGCTCGCCATCAGCTTTGCTGCATTACCGTATGCTTGCTCGTTGCTTGCATAACTCATGAATGGCATGTCGGCTATAACAAAAGCCCTGCTAGTTCCTTTGCGAACACAAGCAGTGTGATAAGCGATATCATCAACACTAACAGACAATGTGTCGACGTCGCCCTTTAGCACCATACCAAGTGAGTCACCAATAAGAATGACATCGATTAATTGCTCGTCAAACATTTTTGCAAAGCTAGCATCATATGCTGTAAGTGCTGCTATTTTTTCGCCTTTTTGCTTTAATTGCATCAGTGTTGATGTGGTCACTTTTTTCATCTGCTTATCTCTTATTAATTACTTCATACTTGCGCTTGTTTTCATATTCGATGTTGTTGGAACAATCCGATATAGGCCCTCCAAATTGCATTTGGCAACCCAAGTTGCCAAAGAACGTCCATCCTGCATAATTAAATCAGGTGAAAGTTCAAATAATGGGACCAGCACAAACTCTCTCTCCTGCATGCCATAGTGTGGCAGTGTGAGATCCGTGGTTTTTAAGGTGAGATCATTATAAAGCAATATATCTAAATCTAATGTTCTGGGCCCCCAGCGATCACCGAGCCGCTCGCGACCTTGCAAATTCTCAATAGCTTGCATTGCAGCCAATAGCGCTTGGGGTTGAAGTGATGTCTTAATTTTACAGACTGCATTTACATAGTTGGGTTGGTTTTGAGGTCCCATCGGGGAACTGGAATAAAAGTGCGAATGCGTAACCAGTGTCATTTGGCTGTGCTTATCTATTGAAGCCAAAGCCTGCTCAAGCTGTTTTACAGGTGCACCAAGATTACTTCCCAGACCAATATAGGCAATGTTCGAAAACATGATTAATTAGCTTTCCGTTTTTTGTTAAATTTCCGCTTCTTGGGTGTGCCAGCATCTTTGCGTAAATCAGTAATCATGTCTTTGCGCTGTTCTGGTGAAACTTCTTGAAATTCTGTCCACCATTCACCCAACTCATGTAAATCGCCACCTTCAATTTCACCTCTAATCAGTAAGAAATCATAAGCAGCTCTAAATCGTGGGTGGCTCAATGTTTGATATGCGCGGCGTCCAAAACGTTTGGGCAAGCGCAACTGCAACTGCCACATTTCGCGAACAGGCATGCTAAAACGCTTGGGTATCATTATGCGTTGAGTTTGTCTGTGTAAGACCTCTCCGACGGCGATATTGAAAGCGTCATGGTGCGCAACACCAGACTCGCTCATTATCAATTGGGTTCGTTCCTCAACCGGATACCAAAGAAAAGCGGCGTACAAGAACGC
The DNA here is from genome assembly GCA_047621375.1 of Glaciecola sp. GTDB lineage: Bacteria > Pseudomonadota > Gammaproteobacteria > Enterobacterales > Alteromonadaceae > Glaciecola. The sequence continues at coordinate 6,040 of JBLHOI010000031.1, read as the reverse complement.
AGGAGTAACTCTTTGTTCATTGTTTAAGCGGTCGTCAGTGTTTTTAAGTACTTTCTCAACAAGTTTCATTTCTCTGCAAGTATCGTCAATCAAAAGAGGAGCTAGTTGCGGAAACAACTGCGTAAATAAGCCATACTCATGCAGCAAATGAAAGGTTCGCAGTCCGCAACCACTGACTAATAACTTCAGGACTTCTTCAAACAGTCTCGCGGGAGGAATGTTAGCAAGTAAATGCGCCAATTCTTTAATTTGGTCACCGACTTCTGCGGGGATCGACATACCTAGTTTCGCACTAAAGCGAATCGCTCGTATCATGCGCACTGGATCCTCGCGAAAACGCGTTGCGGGGTCGCCGATAAGTTCTATTTTCTTTTCTTTAATTGACGACATGCCACCTGCGAAGTCAATAATGCTTTGATCCTTCGCACTGAAATACATTGCATTAAAAGTAAAATCTCGACGCTCGGCATCTTCTTCAATACTCCCAAATACGTTGTCTCTTAGCAATTGACCTTGCTGGTCTTGTTTTGCCAACACATCATCCACTTGGTTGCCGCGACGCCCCTTCACTTGGGTTTTATTTTCTTCTGCGTTAGCGTTAACATCTTCATGGTGTCCGCGAAATGTTGCTACTTCTATGACATCTCGGCCAAAAACGATATGTGCTAAGCGAAAGCGTCGACCTATCAATCGACAGTTGCGAAAACATTCTTTAACTTGTTCAGGAGTTGCATTCGTTGCGACGTCAAAGTCCTTGGGCGTTTTTCCCATCAACTTGTCGCGGATACAGCCACCTACTAAGTAAGCCTCATATCCTTTTGCATTTAATCTGCGCAGCACTGAAAGCGTATTATCACTGATATCAGCAAAAGTAACTGGATGCTCTCCCTTTGGGATTAGCACTGGATTAATTACGGATTGTTTTTTCGTTGGGGTGCTTGGCATGCCACCTTGACCTATTATTAACGACGTCATTTTGCGCCATCTTTGTTATTGTTGTAACGGGAGGTTGTATTACTACCGTCTTAAAACCGTTTTAGTTTCTATTTAACCTTAATTTGGGTCAACTTTACAAATTATACTGTATTTATGCTAGAAAGCAGAATTTCTCTTCTCTTTGCTAACAAATTAGGCGACCAATGCTTTAAAGCCCAATTAATAAGGTCCTCCGCTGTCATTTTTTGAGACAACGAAGGGTTTGACAATCCAATTACTGCAAACGCATCAACAAGGTTTTGTACTGCTCGCTCGTTTTCAATTGGCACAGCATGGTTTTGTTTACTCAATTTCTTGCCATTTTCTAAACAGATAACAGGTAGATGAAAGTGCTTAGGTGATTTTTCATGCAACACTTGATATATTTGCTGCTGTTGTACCGTGGTATTAATGAGGTCAGCACCACGTACTACATGAGTAACCTGCTGCTCAATGTCATCGACCACCACTGCTAAATTATAGGTAAACAAACCATCTTTACGTTGTATACTCAAATCTTCTTTACAGAACATTGGCTCAACAAAGACCTCACCTAAGTGAAGGTCATGGAAGCCATAATTATGAGAAGTATTGATTAATCTCAGGGCGTTATCCTTAAAGGGTAAATGCAGATCGCGGCATGTACCTGTGTAGTATTTCCCTTTTGATTTAACCGCATGTCGAGTGCATGAACAGGCATAAATTAGCTGCCGTTTATGTAATCTATCTACCGTTTTCTTATATTCATTCTGTCTATTAGTCTGGTAAATCACGTCACCGTCCCAGCGCATCCCATGTGAAATGAGTTGAGATAATATTATTTGGTCTGCGTTTGCCTTAACTCTCGTGGTATCTACATCCTCAATTCTTAGCAGCCATTCACCATTTGCTTGACGGGCATGCAAGAAGCTAACGAGCGCACAAACTAAGGAACCAAAGTGAAGTGGTCCGCTAGGGGATGGAGCAAATCGACCAACATAAGGCAGCATAACAAAAACCTGCTCAGAAAAAACAAAGCGCAGTTTAATAGGCAATAAAAAACCGCGGAGCATACGCTAACACGGTTCTGATAAATCCGATAGAGAACTACAAAGATTAACCCTGCAGTTGTTTCTCTTTAATTTCATCTAGTGTTTTACAGTCAATACACATATCTGCAGTTGGACGTGCTTCTAATCGGCGAATACCAATTTCAATTCCACAAGTGTCACAAAAACCGAAATCGTCTTCTTCGATACGTTTCAACGTTTTTTCAATTTTCTTGATCAACTTTCTTTCGCGGTCTCGGGCACGTAATTCTAGGCTGAACTCTTCTTCCTGAGCTGCTCTGTCGACCGGGTCTGGGAAGTTAGCTGCCTCCTCCTTCATATGGTGAACGGTACGATCAACTTCCTGACGAAGCTGGTTGCGCCATGCCTTCAAAATCAATCTAAAATGATTCATTTGAGCATCGTTCATATATTCTTCGTCGGACTTTTCCTGGTATGGCATAACGTCTGCTAAACCAAGTAATCCTATCGCTTTTCCTGTTGGCATTTGCCATTTCTCCTGAGCGTCGACGTTTTACATCCCTTTGCCTGATTTTACTGACAAATAACGTCGCACAATAATGCTGTTTCTTGATTATTTATTACATTTTTGTGTAGTAAATACAATAATTCTATAAATCACTTTTTTGTTTAAGGACGCTAATATGGTGATTTTCACACAAAAATCAATCTTTTTTTAATTGCAATTTGGTATCGAATGAGCTAACTCAATAAAATCACTGGAAAAATTGCAATTATAACAAATTACTTCAACACCTACTTTTTTCGCCTCTGATACCGCTTTGGCATATTTTTCATCAATATGACCCGCAATGTTAAAATGGGTGATGCCAGAATGTTGAGCACAAAATAGTAAAATAGCTTTATGTCCTACTTTCGCTAATTTAGCTAATTCGTTCGCATGTTTCGTTCCTCGTTGCGTAATGGCATCAGGGAAAAGCCCGAGCGAATCTTCACATAGGGTCATCGATTTCACTTCAATATAGCAGTCGGGCATACCATCGCCCTGTAGGAAAAAATCTATTCTACTATCACCTACTTTGTATTCAGGCGTTATTTGCTTGTATTGCGCCAACGCTGGTATTTTACCTTGCTGTAATGCGCTTTTAACTATTTTATTAGCGTTATTGGTATTAATCCCAATCCAATGTCCGTGATTATTTACCGCAAGTTCCCAAGTATGAGCATATTTGCGTTTTCTATTCGCAGACTTACTCAAAAATACTTTCCATCCCGGCTGAGCGCAATTGGTCATTGAGCCTGTGTTGGGACAATGCACCGTTAATAAATCGCCGTTTTGTAATTTAACGTCAGCTAAAAAACGTTTATAGCGCTTTATTAGAACTGCTTCTATCAACGGTGATTCGAATCTAACCATGCAAATTGTTTCCTTTAGCGGCTTGTATTTAAAGCGTCATGGTATTGATTCTGGTGTGTTGTTGCTACTCTTTATAATCTAAAACGTTGTTTTTTGCGAATTTGTCCGCACTTATATACTAGATAAATGCAGGAACATACTGCTACTTAATTTATAAAACCTTGTTGGAGTCCTAATGTCAAATTTCCTAGTTTCATTGAGCCATGAGCCCGCTTCTGCCTCGTGGGGAGCAAGTAGTAAATTATCATTTATTACCGGTGGCGCGATATTGCACCTTCCTGATACCGGATTGCAGTTACGTCAAATTCAGCAATCAACACGCAAAATTGCTTCATTAGGTATTCAAAATATTGAATTCTCTGGCGACTGGGATACAGAGCAACAGTGGGCATTTGCAACAAGTTTTTGTGGCGCTGGCTTCACAGGTAATATCACTTGGAGCAAAAATGCTGATGAAAGTGATTTAAGCCAGCGGTTCGCTGCAATGCAGTTTACTCGGCAGTTGGTTAACGAGACGCCCGAAGAACTTAGTCCCGAGTCATTGGCTACTGAAGCGGCAGCATGGATTAAATCACTCTCTCCTGAGAACGTAACAACAACGATGTTAACTGGAGAGGAACTGCTTAAAGCAGGTTGGCATGGTATTTATGAAGTGGGTCGGGGTAGCTGTCGTCCTCCGGTGTTATTAGAGTTGGACTACAACCCAACCGGCAACCCTGACGCAGTGGTTGATTTTGCGCTAGTTGGAAAGGGCATTACATTCGACAGCGGCGGTTATAGTATTAAGTCTAGCGAAGGAATGCTGGATATGAAATGTGATATGGGCGGCGCAGCAACAGTAACTGGAGCGCTTGGACTTGCAATTATGCAGGGTCTTGACAAGCGCACTAAACTTTTTCTTTGTTGCGCAGAAAACTTAATAAGTGACCATGCTTATAAATTAGGAGACATTATTACCTACAAAAATGGGGTAACAGTTGAAATAGTTAATACGGATGCCGAAGGCCGCTTAGTACTCGCTGATGGTCTTATGGCAGCAACGGAATCAGGTGCCCGAAAAATTATTGATGCTGCCACATTGACCGGTGCTGCCGTTATAGCCGTTGGGAAAGAATTCAATGCTGTTTTTAGTATGGACGAAGCGTTTCAGGCATCGTTTCTAGCAAGTGCGCAAAAAGTGAATGAACCGCATTGGCGCCTGCCGTTAATGCCTTGGCATCAAGAGCAGTGTGCATCGCCATTTGCAGACACAGCAAACAGCAGCACAGTGAAAGGGGGCGGCGGAGGCGGTGCTTCTAATGCTGCTGGATTCTTATCGCGCTTTGTGGGCAACGAAGGTCAAGGTTGGGTGCACATAGACTTGGCTGCCGCATATAATCGAAATGGAACTAACACCATGCCAAATGGTGCAACAGCAATAGGCATAAGAACTATCGCCGACCAACTTATAGGCTAAAATGAAACGAAGGCGGTTGAGATGCCGCCTAATCTGTCGGTTAATTCTTTATATTTTTCAAGTTCTACGCTGTCAAATAAAGGACTACCGTTGTCATTTTTGTTTTTTGCTAGTAACCGCCTTTCTCTTTCGAGTCTTTCAACCCTCACTTTTTGCACGCCAAGAAAGTAAGCTACTCTATTCTCTGTCATCAACGCCCCCCTTTACTCCTTTTTTTCTAAATAAAAAACTGCTACGTCGAAGGTTAACAACAGTTGCGACAAAATGATGAGCGAAATCAAAATGCCATTACATGATTGAGTTTATAAAAAAATAAAAGGAAGGATCAATATGCATAATATTCTTTAGTTTTTTGTGTGTTTAACTGCCATTTTCGTGGACAATAGCGCATACTCACGGTCTTTTAGGAGTGACTCATTTGATCGAAATATTATCAGCAGCAACGATGCTTTTTCTTATCATGGACCCTCTTGGAAATTTACCAATTTATATGTCGGTGTTAAAAACTATCGACCCGAAACGCAGACGCATTGTTATTATCCGCGAGTTATTATTTGCGTTGATTATATTGATGGTGTTTTTGCACAGTGGTCAGGCGCTTCTCGATTTCCTTAAAATAAAACAAGAAACGGTTAGTATTGCAGGGGGCATTATTTTGTTTATCATCGCGCTTAAAATGATTTTCCCACAAGTGGGCGGGATTATGGGATTACCTTCTGGTGAGGAACCTTTTATTGTCCCTCTGGCTGTTCCGATGATTGCTGGACCTTCCACGATGGCCGTGCTTATCTTGCTATCTAGTCAAGAACCTAACAAAATGACCGAATGGAGTATCGCTTTATTTGCGGCTTGGCTGGCGAGCGCTGTTATTTTAACTATGTCTAATACTTTTCATCGCTTACTCGGTGAAAAAGGATTGAACGCCGTTGAGCGTCTAATGGGTATGATACTGGTCATGATCGCCATACAAATGCTACTGAATGGCATTAGTTCCTATTTCCAACATCAGCTGAGCTGAAAAGTCGTGCGAATGGCACAACAAATTAATTTTTTAAACTGAGTTATCAATTATGTCAAATACAAAACAAAAAAGTAAAAGCGATTTCACGGGTGACAAACTCAGTACATTTCAGCAAGTAAGAGACCTGTCAAAAAAGCCAGCCGTTGCTTTTTCTGCGGCTT
>JBLHOI010000030.1:0-11270 GCA_047621375.1 Glaciecola sp. | reverse complement strand
TTTGCACCACATCGATCATGCTGCGCTTCGAGTACATTAAGTTGTAGTTGAGTTCTTTTGTCAGTCCTTCATAAAGTTTGACCGACTTAACGTAAAACGGAATGCTCTCGTCACGCATGTAATTCGAACGAATCGTAACCGTATTGCGCGCAATATTGCCACCACCGAGCCATCCCTTTTCCAATACCGCCACATTAGTAATACCATGATTTTTGGCCAGATAGTAAGCGGTCGCCAGCCCATGTCCACCAGCACCAATTATGATCACATCATAACGTTGTTTAAGGGGAGGGCTGCGCCAGGCTTTGGACCAATTTTGATGCCCACTGAGCGCGTTTCGTGCCAAGGAAAAAATAGAATAGGATTGCATTAATATATAATGACATAGCTTTAAAAGATAATTCAATATAAATTTATGTTATATGTTAAAAAACATCCTGTTGAGTTTCAATTAGTGTTTTATGGGTACATTATTTTATAATCTATGGAGAAATAATCATGCCGGAATATTACGAAACTGAAGAACAGGTCAACGAGTATCTAGTTTTTCACTATGCCAATCAGGTTCAGACCCTACCTTGGGAAATTGCACCTCATCAAGCCTTTGGTTTTCACGCGCGACTGGCCGAATGCATCGATACATCGAAATTACCCCATCATTCCAAGGCGCTTGATCTGGGATGTTCGGTTGGTAGAACCAGTTTAGAATTATCTAGATTTTGCTCGGAAGTAGTTGGTATTGATTTTTCACATGCTTTTATCGACACTGCCCAAAGGGTTCTTCAAACCGAACAAATACCCTTAATACTGAAGCGGGAAGGTGAGTTGGGTGATGCTGTTATTAATCAATTACCAAACGGCGTTAATCCTAAACGGGTGAGCTTCTTGCAAGGTGATGCTGAAGCTTTGTCTGATTCTATTGGCCGTTTTGATGCTATTATATTTGCCAATGTTTTGGACCGATTGCCACATCCACGCCGTGCACTTGAAAAACTAACAGACATCGCTAATCCTGGAGCTCAGCTTGTGGTTTGTTCACCTTTTACTTGGTGGGATGAGTTTACTGCTCCTGAAGAGCGCTTAGGCGGATTTAAATGTGATGGAAAAGAAGTGACGTCACATGACAGCATCACATCAGTGCTTGAAAAAGACTTCAGTTTGAAAGAAACCCGTGATTTGCCGTTTTTGATCCGTGAGCATGAACGAAAATTTCACTTCAGTGTGGCACATACTAGTATTTGGATACGCTTGGACGATTAATACGGTTGTTGTTTTTCTGCAGCTATACCGAGTCAACTAGAATTCTAAAATAGGCTCTAATAATTCAATACTTTTTGTAAAAGGCTCAATATTTTCATCAATACCTTTTTTCGTGTGTTTTGCTGATATGAGTACTCTTGGCCATCTGGACATATCAACGCCGTTAATATTCATGGCAAGTTTTAAAAGACGAGTTGTGTCTGGTGGTTGTTTATAAAGGCTCTGCCGGCCGACCTTTTTTGGATAGAACTTAGCTGAATCTTGGATTAATAATTCGTTACCCCTGTAAAAGTGAAACGCAGATGCCTCTCCATAAACCAACCAGTCCAAACCTTTAGACTTAATTACATGGTTTAAACTCAGCCTGATTCTGATTGCCATATCATTAACCTGTTCAAAGGCAGAGCTATGTTGAATGATTTTTTCACGGTTCAAGAAACCACAGGCATTATGGTCAAGGCAGTTCATAATTTCTGAAGAACCCGCAATAGCATAACTAGGTAAACCACCAGCAACTATTTCAGCTAGCGTATTTATATCTGGAATGATGTCAGTACTGCCTTGGGGCCCTCCCGGTGAAATATGAAAACCAGTGACAACCTCGTCAAAAATTAACAATACATTATTTTTGCGGGTCCCGTTCCTAAGCGATTAATGGAATAGGGTGTCGATTGGAGCTTTTCCAGTAGCGGCTCCTAAGGGTTCGACAATAATAGCGGCAATATCATTGGTACTGTCGACTAAATTATCCAGTCATGATTCACCGTTATGGCATTTTTATAATTCAAAAAACGTTTGACCTCACTATTGTTGAGCTGTCATAACACGTTAAGGACGATCCTCTAAGGCCTTTTGATACAGTGTTGAATTGTCGTATCTCTATAGGCGCTAAGTTTTCGGTGAGTTTGCATATCGCAATAACAGTTCGCAGGCTTTTGCATTTAGCGCAGCCTTACACAGTTACCCTGCCGTGAATCACATTAATAATGTGCGGATTAGCGGTTTTGATTATTGTGAATACTATGATGGGCTCAATGTTAACGAGAAAAATGAATGGCCGTTAAAAACGCAACAAGGGGATATTATTTTCTTTGAAGAAGTTGATAAGGTGTATCAATCTTCAAATACTCCGTCACCATTAACGAAAAAAACCGAATCACAACAATCACATCGTTAGGTAGCGACAGCACTGTAGTGTGGAACCCTTGAGTGGATAAGTCCCAAGAGCTATCACAGTTTAAGGGTGATGATTATCAGCGAATGATGTGCGTTGAAACGGCAAATGCAGTGAATGATGTGTTTCATCTTGAGCTAGGAGAGAATTACAAGTTGGAACTCACTGTTTCAGATGGTTGACGCTGAGTGATCGTGATATCAAATAATAAGCTAGGGCGGTAATGGCCAAACACCAAACAATGGTTGCGCCTGCAGGTAAATCAAATATTGCAGCAAAAACTAATCCTCCACCGTAGCCGATAATGCCGATCAACAATCCTTTCACTGTCGCATGGTGTCGGTTTAGTGTTGCCAGGCTAGGAATAATGAGACTGGCAAAGACTAAGTAAACCCCTACGATTTGAGTAGAAACGGTAATGGCGATAGCAAATAGGGGATAAAATAACCATGCACCTAATTTTTTTCTCAGTGTCATCCAAATTATAGCAATGGCTGCATAGGTAATGCCTAGTGGAATAAGATTGCTGGCTTGGAACCATAATATTTGCCCGACAAGCAGTGTCTTTAATCGCTCCCCCCCGTGAGGGTCTGCAGCGAGTAATAATAGGCTCCCCGTTGCTGCTAAAATAAATACGATACCAATAATCGCCTCTTGCACTTTTACCGCTAACTGTCGCAGGCTATAGAGCCCTAAAGAGCTAGTGATGGCAGTTGTAACAGCGATGAATACTTGGGTGATATGACTTTGGTCTTCTGACAAAATAACACTAGCAGCGACCACACCAAGTGCTGCCATTTGAGCAATAGCTAAGTCTAGAAAGATAATCCCTCGATTTAACACTTCTCTACCGAGTGGCACATGGGTGGCAAGAATAAATAGGCCCGCAACGAATGCGGGCCAGAGTATGTCAATTTGTAGTAGTAGTGTTTCCATAGTTTATTTAACAGGTTCTTCAATAAAGTAATGATGATTTGTGAGTGTGGAAAGCACGTCATCATATAGAGTGTCTAACCTGTCAGACTCTGGGTTACCATCGACGGTAAAAGGCAGCTCTAACACCGGTACACCTGTTTTCTGGCTTAGCCATTGCGCGCCTTTATCGTCTTGATAGTTAGCCATAAGAATAAAGGCAGGTTGCTCTGTTTTGACAACATTTATTAGGCTCGCTAAATGTGAACTGGTAGGAGGGATACCTGGTTTTGGTTCTAAATCGCCCACGACTTCTATTCCTAGCCACTTCAGCAAGTAGCTCCAGTTTTTATGATACACAATAACTTTTTTTCCCCGCAATACACTGGCTTCTGCTTCCCATCGCTGGGTTGCAGATTGCCAGTTAGCAGAAAATTTTTCATATTGAGCGGCATAATCTACGGTATGTTGTGGATCAATTTTTTGTAAACGCTGGTTTAATAGTTGAGCGATAGTCAGTAAACGATAAGGGTCCCAGTGTACGTGTGGGTTGCCCGAGGCATGCACGTCACCTTGGCTTCGATCAAGCTTAGTGGGTATCTCGATCGTTTGTACTTTTGAAGCCGCTAGAAAAAATCCGAGCTCGCCTTGCTGAATCGTCGTATTGCCCGACTTTCTTAAGAGTAGCGGTAACCAGCCAATCTCAAGCTCTGCGCCGGTACACACTAGCAGATCTGCTTGTCGTACTTTAGCGATTAGCGAGGGTCTGGCTTCAATATGGTGAGGGTCTTGGAATGCACTCGTGGCGGAGTAAACATTGACATGTTTTCCGCCAATCGCTTCCACTAACGCTTTCCATTCAGGCTCGCAAGCAAACACCTTCATTGTTGCTGCAGCCTGTGATGAAATCCATAATGCGTTAACCATTATGGCTATTAGAATAATTTTCATAGCACTGGCTCTTAAAATGCGTGTGCACTATGAGCGCCTAAGCTCATGGTATACTGGAGTACAACCATGTTGTTCTTAGGATCTCGTCCATTATCTAGCTGTGTAGACTGCAATCGAATACGGCTAAAGTGACTGGGTGAATAGTCAATCATTACCGTTTTGCGATTCGGGTCGTTAGCCGTACCAAAACCTGATTCTTCAAGAAATTCATCTTCATCAATACCTGATTCAACAAAATTAGTGATTTGGTTATCCGCTTGTAGGCGATCATAGCGAAGCCCGAAACGCCAAGCGGGCATAAACTGATAAACGCCTTGTACATAAAATCCTTTTTGTTTACCGCTATAAGTTGCTTCAGCACTGTTGGTGTCTTCAGTGAATTCCGCTGTCCCGTTTTCTGTTCTAACAAAGTACTCTGCTTGTAGCTTAAAGTTAGTGTTTTTAGGGTTGCCATTGGGAGCCCATTTATAAACGAAATCAATACCTTGTACATCAATATCACCGTTTAATAATTCGTTATCCGCTGCTGCGGCGTCACCACCGTGACTATGTCCGCCACCTTCACGTGTATCAAATTTTGATTGATAGTAACTCGCGCCCAGTAGCCAGCTAGAGCTCACATTAAAGTCGCCACCGGTTTTAATAAAAAAGGCTGAGCCATTACTATTGTCAGTATTTTCTCCACTAGGAAATTCAGCACCAGTGGTGATTTCAGCACCAATACTCAAATAAGTGTCGCTAGGTGCTACCCAGCGTGTCTGTAACCCGGTGTCGGCCAAATGACCTCCAAACATGGCATCATAAACTAATGGTCGGTCGGCAAAGTCATGGGCATGGTCATGAATATCATTGAGATAACCGATGCCAGAAAAAAAGCGACCGCCTTTAATGGTGAAACCAGAACCTAATTTGAGTGTTTCTATATAGGCTTCTTCAAGTTCGATCTCGGTTGCACCATTCTCATAAATAATGGCCGCATTCATCGATCCATAAAATTTATCATCAATATTGGCCGAAATATTGAGTTCGTTATGTCCTGTTGAAAAACCATTGTCAGATAATCCTGCTTCTCCACCTAGTTGAAAGCCGGGCAATGCAAGTTCGCTGTTATCTATGTCGGTATAACGACCATCAAGTATTAAGCTAATATTCGGACTAAACACGTTTTTGGATATTTTTCCTGTAGCGTCGGCGTTTACGTTGTAAGATAAAGCTGCAATTGACAGGCCTATAGTGAATGCAAAAAATTTCATAAGTTTTCCTAAAGTATGTATGGGGGTGATGGTTGTTTTAAACTAAAAAGTCTAAGGTGAGTAAAAGTCGTTTTTCATTCGGCATTAGGTTAGGAGAGCGGTGAACTAATCCGGCATTTTCATTTCCTTCCCATCGTTCACCTTTGAGTAGAGCCACATCACCGTGTTGTAATTGATGTATGTCCTCGGTCTGTGGGTAGAGGCCTGATTGCTCATCACTCATCTCGTTACGATATCCGCCTAATGCTGCTCGATTGACTCGATCATGAGGCAGCCATTCAGTGGCAATACCTTGATAGGTTGTAATTAATCGGCAAGGAATTTTGTCGACATGAAATCGAGGGCACATGGCATGGCTCAGTGCGGTTAATCGTAAACTCGCTTGTTTTAGATCAAATAGGCAGCAAAACATGTCGACAAGTTCAGCGATGTCTTCACTAAGTGTATTAGCAAATTCCACGTTAATTTTCGATCTTTTAAGCACTTCCTTTACTGTGCTATGAGCATTGTCTGGGGTAACCGCTAATGTGCATGAAAATGTACTATTGCTCAGCAAAAACGCATTAATTGCAGTGAGTAGAGTGGGGGGCAATGTACGTTGCCATATAGCCAGATTATGTTTCTCTTGAAAAATATTACTAAGCACTTTTGCTTGCTTTGATTGGGAAATAGTTCGAGTTTTTATCATGTCAATGTGTGTAGGTGCATGTAAATTCATTCCACTTGCTCCCAAGTAAGAAATGGATCGGATAATGTGTTCCAAAATTCTTCACCTTTGGAGAGTTCGTCGTCATTCAATAAACATTGATCTAACGCATTAATCATGGCTGTCTTATCAATGTCTTGACCAATAAAAACAAGCTCTTGCCGCATATCACCAAAGGGCTCTACCCAAACTTTATGAATAGATTCCAAATACTCTTTGTCAGTTGGCCATTGTTCTTGAGGTATGTTTTTCCAAAATAAACCGGCCGCGCCATATTGAGCCGTACCGCCAGCTTGGCTCCATTGCCCCACTAAGCCTGACTTAGAGGCGAGCCAAAAATAACCTTTAGAACGCAGAATTTTTCCATATTTTTGGATATCGTGAAGGAAGTTAAAAAACTTATCGGGATGAAAGGGGAGCCTAGCCAGATAAGAAAAGCAACTAATGCCGTACTCTTCGGTTTCAGGTACATGCTCGCCACGCATTTCTTTCAGCCAACCCGGTGCTTGTTCTGCTTGTTCGAAATCAAATAGCTGAGTGTTCAATACTTCGTTTATATCGATATCACCTTCGGCAATAGGAATAATACGAGCACTTGTGTTGAGTATTCGAAGAATGGCAGTGAGTTGTTTGATATCCGAAGGTTCGGCTAGGTCTGTTTTGCTGATGAGAATGACATCGGCAAACTCTACTTGATCAACTAAAAGGTCTGAGACGTTACGGTCATCGTCTTCACCAAGGTTTTCTTTGGTTTCTTTTAAGAATGTCGCTTCTTGATAATCCTTAAGAAAATTAATTCCGTCAACGACTGTTACCATTGTATCTAAAGTGGCTACGTCGGATAACGACACTCCATCTTCATCAGCAAATGTGAATGTTTCGGCTACCGGTAAAGGCTCAGAAATACCGGTAGATTCAATCACAAGGTAATCAAAGCGACCCTCTTCAGCAAGCTTTTTGACCTCGATTAATAAGTCCTCCCTCAACGTACAGCAAATGCAACCGTTGCTCATTTCAATGAGTTTTTCCTCGCTATGATTTAATGAAACGTTATTTTTTATGGTGCTAGCGTCAATATTAATCTCACTCATATCATTAACTATTACCGCTATTTTTTTACCTTCTCGGTTATTTAAAATATGGCTAAGCACAGTCGTTTTTCCCGCACCTAGAAAGCCGGAAAGCACGGTGACAGGAATTTTTTTTGTTAGAAGCATGGTGAATCTCTAGTGTAGGGGTGTAAATAGGCGTAGTTATTTACAGCAATATAATGCAATGTTATAACATAACGTTTCTGTGGTAAATACAATTCTAGAAATAATTGTTTATTGAGGAGCCGTGGACTTCCACATGCTGCTTCTTGATGGGGTTTATGCAAAAAAAATTATGGTAAGGAAATATTTGAACAGACCAATTCGCCGAAAACAGGAAGAACTAACCAACTCGTACACACTAGCAGCCACCGTGTAGCTATGTATCTTGAATGCCAGGGATAAGTCCAATACCTACTGACTTCAGTTTTAGGGGACGTCTTTAGCTAAATTTTTATATCTGCAAAATGGACGTTTCTCTATATCGGTAAGGAGGGGGAGTATATTTTTCATATTTGTTAGTTTAATCTGAACCGGCTCTGTAAATGATAGTGGAAAGTATTTTTCGGTTACATTTGAGGGTATATATAAGAATAAGATTTATTATAATTATGTTAATCAGATGGTTAAAAGTTTTTAGTTGATTATGACCCACATCAGTGAGCCACGACCGCCAAAATAGTCAATGTATTTATTTCCGTCGACATCCCATTTTCTGGATCTCATTGCATTACAGGGATACAAACCATAGAGTTTGATGTAACGAGAGCCATGGACTATACCGCTAGGCAAATAATTTTGGGCTACTTCGCCTAATTCGAATGATTTCGGTGTTCGTTGGCAGTATGGCGTCTCGATGTTACTGGGAGATACGGGGGTTGGCACATCCCATTCGATTTTTACTGATTGCTAGTGACATAAATTGAAAGTCAGAGAGTGGCTCACAGAGATCAATATCACTGATTTCAAGTCCAAAGTCATCTCGGATTTGAAGCGTTTCATGCATCATCGGCTTTGTTTGCGTAGTAACCAACAACGTCATAATCGGTTGTAACACCAAGCCCATTTAAACTACGGTTAACGTAATTAAAATAACAAATAATCTGGTTAGCTTCGAGTATTTCGCCATCATTGAGTCCATTTTCACGGAGTTTAACGATATCTGATTCCATTACTTCACCAGGACACAACGTTAGAATCTCGGCATATTGCATCAGTGCCAATTCAGCAGATTCAAACACTCTGGCAGGTTCTCTGTCATCGAGTGCTGCTTTAATGTCATCAGCACGTTGGTCATTGCCTATTAAATGCCGAGCATTCGCCCAGTGATTAGCGAGCGAATATTCGCAACGATTTAAAATCGAAACATAAGAACTAATGGTTTCCTGCAGCCACATGGGCAGAGTATTACTATCGTCATGTAAAGCGGCACGATATAAAATAACGTGACCACGCATAGTGTTTGGCCTCAGGGAATGAACGCGCATGACATTATCGACGGTTCCATGTGGTGTGCGTGAAAGACTGAGGGCATCAAGTAAGTCTTCGTTTGCTTCCTCATCCGAAATTATTTTTATCCAAGCACTCATATTAACTCCTCAAGTTTATTAGTATTCTTTAGTTTGACAGTGGCTTTTAATCTTTGTCGGCTCATAAAGTAATAAGTATCAAATCAGCCATTTAAGATTCATAAATGTGGGAGGTCAAGATATTGTTCTAAAAAATAGCTTATCTGCACTGACATTTTTCGCCGCCTACTTTTTAACACAATTTTCCCAATTCGAAATGACTCAATTTCTTTATTGCGGGTTAAGAATAAAATAGGGAATGATCATTGCTCATATATTTGTTTCCGTATTGGACGAAATCAAAACCCGACCTATCTTCAGATGATTATTACTACAATTTAAATCATAAATCTCAGCCTCTTGATAAGAGGAGCCAGTTTTTAAGCAGGCACTAATGTAACGTTGGAAATGCAATTGTATTAATAATTGACGATAGAAATGGCTGTTGTCTGTAATCAATACTCACATTTGATCTAGATTAGATTAATAGACTGGAATTGGTCATTAAAATATAGGGGCGATTAAATCTCCTAGCTTCGGTGGTTAATAAACTTAGGGCATAATTAGAACTCAACCTGAAACTAGGGCCTAATTGGCTCCCTATTGTTAACCTTGCTGGCTTTGAAACGTGATTGCGGCCAGTCGTCGGACTTCTGACACAGCCACGCTAGTGGAGGGGAAGTCCAAGCTTCTCATTGCACTTAGCTCATTGACCATATTATCATAGCGTTCGAGTGCTTCCGCGTAGAGCTCTTCCCACTGCGCCAATGCCTGAGTGACGTGACGCTTATCGGTAACTGACTGTAATATCATTTCTGTTAGGTTGTGCTGGTTGACATGTAACTCATTACGCATGTTGACGATAGCCAGGTTGTTCCAGTGATTTCGCACAATAGTTTTTGATATGGCGCTGCGAATCCAGTGCAACTTTAAACGTTCAGATACGGCATAAAATAGCTTTGCTGTATTTTCGGTGTCACTCAATAGCTTGCTTTTAATTTCGATAATATCGAAAGCAGATGCCAATGTGGTTTTATCGGCCAGTTCTTCAGCGAGCTCTTTTGGCAGCTTGTATTTGATGAAGTGCTCAAGTGAAGCACTGTAGTTTTTCTTAGACTGTCCAATCATCGAGTTGGCAATAACTTTACGTAATATCTTTATGTCAGTTTTGTATCGCTCGATAAGGTCACTAACGTTAAAATTAGCGCTCTTATTACGCAGTAACCAACTAATGGAACGTTCTAACAATCCGCTGACGGAACGAAAGCACTCATAACGGTAATGTTCAGACACGACATTATCGAGCTGCTCGAGTGACTGCCAGGTTTCATTTAAATCAAATATATCGACACAGACAACATAGGCTTTTGCGATATTTTCAATACTGGCACCCGTTTCTTCACGGATACGAAAGCCAAATCCAATCCCAATATTGTTGGCAATCATATTACTTAACAACGTCGCTATGATTTCTTTGCGCAATGGATGTTGAAGTATTTCTGCTGCGTATTTTTCTTGTAGCTGTGTTGGGAAGTAATCGAGCAATAATTGGTTATAACAATCCTCGGTCAATGATGAAGAGTCCAGCAGCACTTTTTTATAAGTCAACTTACTATATGACAACAATATAGATAGCTCAGGACGAGTTAGGCCTTTATTTTGTGCTATTCGTTCGACGACTTGTTCGTCATTTGGAAGGTTCTCGAGTCGACGGCTAAAGACTCCTTCACGCTCGAGGTGGCGCATAAATCGGGCATGTTGATGCATATTCGAAGCGGCATCTTGTTCTATGCTGTCGATTATTTGAGTTTGTCGATAATTGTTGAATAGGCAGTGCTCGGCAACTTCGTCTGTCATTTCAACCAATAGGTCATTTCGTTCTTGCTGGCTTAAACGCCCTGCCTTGACTAGTTGTGATAACAAAATCTTAATGTTGACTTCGTTATCAGAGCAGTCGACACCCGCGGAGTTATCGATAGAATCGGTATAAATCAGACCACCTGACTGGGCGTATTCGATACGACCCCTCTGTGTGAGACCAAGGTTGCCGCCTTCCCCGATTGATTTGGCTCTGACTCGACACCCATCGATACGAATGGCGTCGTTATTTTTATCGGATACGTCGGCATGGGTTTCACCCGAAGCTTTAATGTAAGTGCCGATACCACCGTTCCAGATCAGGTCGACCTGAGCCTTTAATAGGAAGACGATAAGTTCATTGGGTGTGACGCTCGACTGTTTACAACCGATCAGATGCTTGATCTCTGGGGACAAATCTATTTGTTTGGCTTTGCGAGAAAAAATGCCTCCGCCTTGGCTAATGATTTTTTCATTGTAGTCAGACCAGCTAGAACG
>JBLHOI010000029.1:0-11285 GCA_047621375.1 Glaciecola sp. | reverse complement strand
CAGTAATATTAACGATCCCTTTAATAAAGTCATGATTCTGTAAACAGGTTTCTCGGCTTATATTGAGTCTTTGTGCATGCTCTGGAGTCAGTGTTTTGGCAGGCGCAACAAATGGAGATTTATTGACGTGCACTAACTTGATACCGGGCTTTTTGACACCGATTGGCAGCTCATCCTGTTTTGTATAAAGTATTTCTTTTAATTCAATTGGGCTCATGCTTTTAATAGCCGACAAGTCGGACGCCAAATCTAGACAAATAATCGCGTTTTTATTCGTTGGGTGCATCGATATTGGCATGAACCAACTGCAACATCCCTGAGCGGCAGGTAGCATGCCGCTAATGTGCAAAAATGGCTTTTGATTGGCAACATCAATATTTTTCATCACCGTGTTTTTATTACGTAATGAAAAGTAGAAGTCAAATAGCTTGGGTTGTTTCGCTTTTATTAACTGAGCGAGAGCAATTGTGGCCTTCACATCGGACACTGCATCGTGGGCTGATTCGTGAGCAATTCCGTTCGCCGTAGTCAGGTCTTCTAATTTGAAAGAGGTAAGCCCATTATCTTTTAAAGGCCATTTAATGCCCTCAGGGCGCAACGCATAGCAAGCCCTTGCCAAATCAATGATGTCCCAACGGCTGTTACCATTTTTCCATTCACGTTCATAAGGGTCATAGAAGTTTCTGTAGCGAAGAAATCGAGTAACTTCATCGTCAAATCGAATACTGTTATAGCCAACAACACAAGTGTCGGGCTTATCCATTACCAGCGCAATTTTGGCTGCAAACTCAGCTTCGATATAGCCATCCCTTAGACTCTGTTGTGGAGTAATCCCAGTCACTAGGCAGGCCACAGGATTTGGAACGTAGTCATTAGGAATTTGACAGAAATAGCTTACTGGGTTGGCAATAATATTGAGATCTAAGTCTGTTCTGATAGCAGCAAACTGGCAAGGGAAATCGTATTTCGGGTCAACGCCCCAAGTCTCATAGTCGTGAAATAATAAAGTCGGGCCTGAATACTCAGGATAATTATCTTGGCCATTCTTCTTAACGGACAAATCTACCAATATATCTTTAAAGATCTCTTTTGCTGAGGATGAGGACATGTTTTTATTTGTTGGCTTATTTTCATTATATATTTATCACTTTATCACGCTTGAACCAACTTTAAACCTGACCCAAAGTAATTTTATATTGAAAGTTGATTATTGGTAAGGTTAGCGTATGAATTTACTAAATAATTTGAATTTTAAATGCTGATATAAAGTGCGACCCGAATCGAACTTTATTAAACATATTAGCGGCTTATACGTTTATGTTATTTCACGCATGGATAGCGTATCGCGTTACCCCAGCATTACTAGGTGAGATTGTTTTTATTAGTTATTATATTTTTGCATAAGATTCACATTTTGATACTATTTTTGGCTAAAGAAAAAATCTGTAATGCAATGAATTTAATTCAGCCTAGTTAAGCGGCGTCATTCCAATTTTCAAATACTTTTTAGCGTAAATACAAAACATCGTTAGCTTTTTTTATTCTATAGCAAATATTCAATTTCGGACTATAGTATTGATAACATCTTTTGTGAGGAAGCCGTTATGCGCGAAGTAATAAAAGTAGATCCTGCCTCTTTTTTTGGTTTTGTCGACAATGCTGAGTCGCAACTATACTCATACCTAGATACAGATATCGTTGCCCTTTTCTCAATCAGAAAGTTGCGAGTTATTTATAATGAGTTAAATCTGACAAATGATTTTAAATACTCCTCTTTTGATTCATTTAAACATCAGGTAATGTCATCCGGATCTCCACAGCTTGAATTGAATAAATGGCAAGCAATAGCTTCTCGTCGATAACTAAGGAAATCAGTCGGCGTTATTTTTTTATGATAGAACGGTCAATGCTTCGATGATAATAAATACAAGCTTACTTTTGTTGGCATAGTGCTGCTATCGAAGGCAGTATTATGTTGTGATATAGAATATCTAACATTAATATTTTTTCTATCGATAGCAATATAGTTTTGATTGTGAATTTAAGCGTAGCTAGTACCGATGTTTACATACTTATGGAAATATCGATGGTTGAACTTACGCTAACGAATAGCCAATATCAAACAGTTCTGTTAATCTTCCGCCACGCGGGCAGATAGATGTAATAAAGCATTATCGTTTTATTTATTCTCATTCTCAAGAAAATAAAAATGAACCCTATTAAGTAGTAACTGTATAATACCTATGCAATTTAAATTAAATAATGCGCTTGATAAGTGCCTACTCAAAGATCGCTTCCCATTACGACGCCAGTATTCAAAGCTTGAAAAGTTACCTGACGGTGATGATAAATTATTATCGCTAGAACGTTTTCTTGTGCGTGTGGATCAATCACAGCAAGCTAGGACAGCCCGCGAAAATGCTGTTCCTACTATCGAGTATCCTGACTTACCCGTATCGGACAAACGCGAGGACATTAAGCATGCGATTGATAATAATCAAGTTGTTATCATTGCGGGTGAGACAGGCTCGGGCAAAACAACTCAAATTCCAAAAATGTGTCTCGAATTAGGACGCGGAGTTGATGGTTTTATTGGCCACACTCAACCGAGACGCTTAGCGGCGCGCAGCGTAGCGAGCCGTATTGCAGAAGAGTTGCATTGTGAACTAGGTAGTGCAGTCGGTTTTAAGGTTCGCTTTAGTGACAACGTTAGTGAAACCAGCCATATAAAATTAATGACAGACGGCATTTTACTCGCTGAAATTCAGCAAGATCGTTACCTTAATCAATATGACACTATTATTATCGATGAAGCACATGAAAGAAGTTTAAATATTGATTTTTTACTGGGTTACTTCAAGCAATTATTGCCTAAACGCAAAGATTTAAAACTAATTATTACGTCGGCAACAATTGACCCCCAACGGTTTTCGAAGCACTTTTTTGACGCTCCTATCATTCAAGTCAGCGGACGAACCTACCCAGTTGAAATTAGATATCAAGAAACCGTGAGCACGAGAAATACGGATCCAGAAGAAGAGCAAGATCAAACAACCGCCATTTGTGAGGCTGTTGATGAGCTTTTTCGCGAGAAACCGGGTGATATTCTTATATTCTTAAGTGGTGAGAGAGATATCAGAGATACGCAAGATGCTTTGGTAAAGAGACAATATCGTAACACTGAGATTGTCCCTCTTTACGCTAGATTGTCTGCTAGTGAGCAAAATCGAATTTTTCAATCTCATACTGGTAGACGCATAGTGCTGGCCACTAACGTAGCAGAAACCTCACTGACGGTACCTGGCATTAAGTATGTTATCGACCCTGGTTTGGCCCGTATGTCAAGGTACAGCCATAAAAGCAAAGTACAACGTCTTCCTATCGAAGCTATTTCGCAAGCATCTGCAAATCAGCGCGCAGGCCGATGCGGAAGAGTATCTGATGGTATTTGTATTAGACTTTATTCTGAAGAAGACTTCTTATCACGCTCAGAATTTACTGATCCGGAAATAATACGAACTCACTTATCATCGGTTATATTGCAGATGTTGGCTCTCGGGTTAGGCGAAGTTAGTCAATTTCCATTCATTCAGCCCCCGGATAGCAAAAATATTAACGATGGTATGAAGTTATTGGAAGAACTTCAGGCTATTGAACGCAAACAAAGCGCTTATGTGTTGACTCCATTAGGACGTAAAATTGCGCGACTTCCCGTCGACCCAAGATATGCCAAAATGGTGGTAGAGGCAGGAGAGCGAGATTGCGCCAAAGAAGTTATGATTATTACTGCAGGGTTGAGTATTCAAGATCCTAGAGAGCGGCCGCAAGATAAGAAACAAATAGCAGATGAAAAGCACAGCGAATTTGCAGACACTGATTCGGACTTTATGTCTCTTTTGAATTTATGGAATGCATTTTCAAGTAACCAAAAAACGTTAACCAACAGCCAGCTACGTAAATGGTGTAAGCAGTATTTTGTCCATTATTTAAGGATGCGGGAGTGGCAAGATATTGTCAGTCAAATGAAGAAATCAATTGTGGAAATCGGCTACAGATTAAATAGTGAAGAGCCTAGCTACGAGACGATACACACTGTTATGGCAACGGGTCTACTTTCTCAAGTTGGGTTTAAGGATAAAAACCGCGAGTACCTAGGTTCGCGCAATACACGATTTATGATTTTTCCAGGTTCGGGCTTGAGTAAGTCTAACCCTCCTTGGCTGCTGGCATCTGAATTGGTGGAGACCTCCAAGTTATTCGCTAGAAATGTGGCGAAAATCGATCCAAAATGGCTTGAGCCAATTAGTCAGCATCTGGCTAATAAACAGTATTCAGAACCTCACTGGAGTAAAAAGAAAGGGGCAGTGCATGCCTATGTAAATATTAATTTATTTGGTTTACCTATCGTTTCAAAGCGCTTGGTGAACTATTCACAAATCGACCCTGTTATTTGCCGAGAGATATTTATTCGCGAGGCTTTAGTGAATGGTCAGACCGTATTAAATTATGCTTTTTTAAGCAAAAATCAGACGTTAATTGAAGAAGTAGAGACCTTAGAACATAAATCTCGACGCCGAGATTTGTTGATCGATGAGGATGATTTATGCGATTTCTATGATGAAAAATTACCATCTGATGTGTGCAATGACGCACAGTTTAAAAAGTGGTGGCAAGTTGCGACTAGAAAAACACCCGATCTGCTCGATGTTTCTATTCAAGCACTGCTTAAAAAAGACGCTTCAGGTATCAATAAGATTGACTTTCCTGATGAGTGGAAACAAGGAAACTTACGACTACCGCTAACTTATATTTTCGAGCCAAACGCAAGCAATGACGGTGTTAATCTTGAAATTCCTTTACCTATTCTTAACCAACTTAGCGATGTAGGCTTTGATTGGTTGGTGCCAGGTTTTCAACATGAGCTGATTGTAGCCCTTATTCGTTCGTTACCAAAAAAATTGAGACGGAATTTTGTACCTGCTCCCGACTTTGCGACTGCTTGTTTATCTGAAATACAACCGCTAGATAAAAATGGTGCTTTTCAGAGTATCAGGCAGGCTGTTGCCACAAAGTTGCACAGAATAGCCGGTGTAGCAGTAACAGCAGAAGACTTTGCCGATGCGCAGTTGCCTAATCATCTGCAGTTTAATTTTGTGGTTGTAGATGACAAAGGAATTGAATTGAGTCAAGCAAAGAGCTTAACTCACGTTCAAGATGTGTTGAGAGGTAAGGTCAAAGAAACCATAGAATCGGCTGTTACGCCGGAACTTGAGCGTCAAAATATAGAGACTTGGGACTTTGAAAGTCTACCCAGTGCATTTGAGCAGAAACACGCAGGTTTTCAAATTAAAGCCTACCCAGCGTTGGTTAAAAAATCCAGTAAAGTAGATATTGTGCTTTTTGATAACCAACGAGAAGCTGAAAATTCACACCGCTTGGGTGTCTATCAGTTAATTAAAAACACAGTACCTTCACCACTAAAATATTTACAACAAAAATTACCAAATAAAGCCAAGCTCAGTCTTTATTTTAACTCCTTTGGGCAAATTAATATGTTAATTGATGATGTTATTTTAGCGTCAATTGATTATCTAGTTAGAGAGTTTGAGAAAGAAAGGGCAGAGCAAATAAGAGACAAAGCTGACTTTGAAAAAGTGTGCGAAATTGTACGCGAAAATATTAATGATTTAGCGCTGCAAATAGCGCAAAAAATTGAAAAAGGACTAACGATTGCACACGGAATTCAAAAACAATGTAAAGGCAATATTCCGCTTAATAAATTAACTAATATTGGTGCTATAAAAAGTCAGCTCAACTTGCTGGTATATAAAGGCTTTGTGTATGATTTTGGGTATGCAAAATTGGACGATTGGAATCGATATGTGCTGGCACTGAGTCAACGATTTGATAAATTAAAGATAGATACAAATCGCGATAGACTGAATCAATTAGATGTAGACAAAGCAGTAGCTAAGTATGAAGAAGTGATTGCTAAGCTGCAGAAAAGTGGTGTTGATACCACGCCAGTACACGAAGTGAAGTGGATGATTGAAGAATTTAAAGTGTCCTTATTTGCACAACAGCTTGGCACTAACATGCCAATATCGTTAAAGCGAATCAATAACCGTTTAAGTGAATTTTAGTCCATTGGTTGACATATTATCTCCAGCACAATATAAATGTAATTAACGTCACTACCGTTATTAGGTCTGGAGAAAAGAATGTTAGGCTACGACGATAAGCGTAATTTTTATAGAATGTTGGTCAACTCGCCTTGCGAACTCGCATTACTGGGTGATCCTGCACAACGAAAAATGCAGGGGATCTGCAAAGATATAAGCGCATCTGGCATGTCACTTGAAATAGATCAGGCAAGAATAGATATTGGTAGTTTGCTTGACGTATCTATTGAGTCCGACAGCGATAATATTCCATCACTTAGAGCAAAAGCCAAAGTTATACGTTGCACGTTTGAAACTGAAAGTACCTGCTTGTTGGGCGTGCAAATCAGTGAAATGAAATAATCCGCTTTAACCGTTTATTCTTTCGGTAAGTGCAAGCTGGCTTGCTGTAATGTTCCGAAGTAAGTGGCTATTGTGGCAACAACTACGCCATATTCATTGGGAATATGGCGATGGCTCCGTTACATTACTCTCCTCTAGCCTATACTTTGCAGACTAACCCTTTCAGATAATATCCTTCCGGAAAATTACCACTAACAGGGTGGTCTTCGCTTTGAGCTAATCTTTGTACAAAGAATACATCACGCTGAGCATCTAATGCTGCATCCGCAACTATTTTTTGGAATAAGTCTTGTGGCATTAAGCCAGAACAACTAAATGTTAACAAAGTACCGTTTTCATTGAGCAGTGACAAGGCCAGTCGGTTTATGTCTTTATAACCGCGGGATGCTTTACTGAGATTGTGTTTGCTACTGACAAACTTAGGCGGATCAAGAACGATAACGTCGAACTTTGTTCCTGCATCTTTATACTCTCTGAGAAGCTCAAATACATCTCGTTTTAAGTGCGTTACTTTACTTTCATCTAAGCCGTTAATTGAGACGTTTTTGGCGCTGAGGGTTAGTGCTGATTCAGATGCGTCAACATTAATAATTTGAGTAGCCCCCGCCGCCAGTGCATATAAACCGAATGTACCTGTGAAACTAAAACAGTTGAGTACTGTTTTGCCGTCACAATATGAAGCCGCAATGCGTCTATTTTCGCGTTGGTCCAAATAGAAACCGGTTTTGTGTCCGTTAATTAAATCGACACAAATTTTAACACCGTTTTCTTCAATAATGACTGAATCAGGAAGTTCACCATGCAGTGTTTGCACTAAGGGTGTTAACCCTTCTTTTTTACGAACATCAACATCGCTTCTTTCATGCACGATAGCGTCTGGAAATATCTGCAATATTGACCATAAAATTTTACTTCGATGTTTTTCAGCACCGGCACTTAGCAACTGTACCACCACAATGTTCACATAAACGTCAATCGTAATGCCTGGCAAACCGTCTGCCTCAGCAGCTATAAGACGAAATGCGTTGGTGTTGTGCTTCTTTAAAATCTCTTGTTTTCTAGCTAATGCTTGTTCAAGTTTGCGCTTAAAAAATGCATTATCAATCACTTCTGATTTTGTAAAAGACCATACCCTTGCGCGAATTTGCGATTCAGGAGAATATGCTGCTTTCGCCAGCCAAGTACCATCGCTTGCTAAAATATCAACGGTATCGCCGGAGCGAATAATACCGTCTGTTTTCTCTATTGCGCCTTCAAAAATCCATGGGTGGCGACGCAACATTGATTTTTCACGTTCTACTTTTAATGTAATGGATGTCATTCGATACCTTTTTCATACTCGTGATCGGTCACTAAATCTGATGCCGAAGCGGCTTCGCGAGCCAGATCATCAACTTCTTCGTTTTCAGGTTGACCAGAATGCGCTTTGACCCAATGCCAATTCACTTCGTGTTTATTTACCGCGTCGTCCAGCTGTTGCCATAAATCTGCGTTTTTGACTGCTTTTCGGTCTTTTGTTCGCCAGCCATTTTTCTTCCAGTTATGGATCCACTGGCTAATACCATTTTTTACATATTGGCTATCAGTATACAAATCGATACTACAGGTTTCTGTCAAACTATTGAATGCAGCGATCGGTGCAAGTAATTCCATCCGATTATTGGTTGTTAGCTTAAATCCTTTCGATAATCTTTTTTTGTGTTCTTTAAATATTAATAAGGCGCCGTAACCTCCGGGTCCAGGATTACCCAAACAGGATCCATCGGTGTAAATGGTAAGTTTTTTCATTTTTATACTGAATTCTGATTGTCTGGTGTAAGTGTGGCGAAGTATACTAGTCAGCATGATAATTAAAAGAAGTTTTGTATGCGCCAAATAGTTTTAGATACAGAAACCACCGGTATTAGTCCCAAAGAAGGTCATCGAATCATTGAGATTGGTTGTGTTGAAATGGTTAATCGAAAACTAACTGGAAATACTTACCATGTTTATATCAATCCGCATCGCGACATTGAAGAAGAGGCGATCGCTGTACATGGTATTACCAATGAATTTTTAAAAGATAAACCTGCGTTTAAACAAATTGCAGAGGAATTTATTGATTTTATAAGAGGTGGCGAATTAATTATTCATAATGCGCCATTCGATATTGGTTTTATGGATAATGAGTTTGCGCTGAATAATAGTTCTATCAACAATACCAGCGAAATTTGTACTGTACTAGACACCTTGGCATTAGCCAGAGGAATGCGGCCAGGTCAAAAAAACAACTTAAACGCACTATGCAAAGTTTATGGTGTAGATAATACGCATAGAACTCATCATGGAGCTTTGTTGGATTCAGAAATTCTTGCAGAAGTTTATTTATGGATGACGGGTGGCCAAACAGCAATGAGCTGGGCGCATGAGTCAGAGGGGGCGGACCCTAAAAATAAAAATGCACCGAGAACAGTTAATTTAGAAGGTGTCTTAAAGGTTGTTAGGGCTTCTGCCGATGAACTAAGTAATCATGAGGCATACTTAGACAAAATTGAAAAACAATCTCAAGAAGTGGTTTGGCGTAGCCAAGCAATACAGTAGTATTTTCCATCACGACGTTTACGCGATCTTACTGATTGCGTGTTTGTGTCTGTTCGTATCCGAATCTAATGCACAAGAAAATAGACTCCCTGAGCGTGATCTCTTATTACAAACCCCTGAGCGAGAAGAACCCAAACCTAGAAACGACAATCCTGCGATACTAACGATTGGGACCGATTTTCAAAACAGTGTACTTCTCTTAAATAACCGGTTCCGAGTCGACAGCAACGTTGACGAGGTTACGATGGTGTTTTTCAGAGATCGCGGATCTGCGCCAATTGTTCTCGTGCGCCCCGACGGTTCTAAGCTATTTATAGAGAATGACGAAAAAGATACTAGTGTCCGTTGGTACGAAACGGAAACGTACGACATGATTATGATAAAAAAACCGATGCCGGGTCCATGGCAAGCAGTTGGCCAATTACTTGCAGGCAGCAAAGTGATGGTGATCGCGGATATTGTCTTAGATGCGCAGCCTATTCCTCGCAATATCTATTCAGGTGAAGTCATAAAGCAAACGGCAGTGCTTAAAAATGATGGTAAACAAGTCGACTTCTATCCATTTAGAGATGTTGTCGGTTTAACTATCGACTTCGTCAGTAGTAATAATCCAAATTATGAAAACTTTGGATTAGGTACCCGAACTATTGCTCGCTTCCAAGATAATGGCGAGGGCCTCGACGAAGTTGCTGCCGATGGCATATTCACCGGTCAATTTAACCTCAGTATACCGAGCGGCGAGTGGCGTCCAACTTTTCGCATAAGAACACCTTTGTATAATCGAGAGCAAATTAATGAAACGGTTATATTACACCCAAATCCTATTATCATTAATGTAGAAGTGGACGCAACAAATGAAGCTGAACACATTATTGGAGTCGACACTGACACAAATCATATAGAACTCGATTCACTATTATTAGATGGCACCGTGTCGCATCCAAATGGTGAAACCGATAAGATAACCATGACCGAGACTAACGATTTAGTAAAACTGATTAAAGTAAAAAGTGGCGCTTTTGGTATTTATCGTATTAAGCTTACCGCTTTCGCGACAACAATCGATGGTAGGGAAGTTATTATCAATGTGCCAGAGCATACGTTTGTAGCTAAAGCACCTCCTCAGGCCCAGCCAGATATCGAATTTAGTCAGAATCAACCCATCACTCCACCTGTTGTCATTGCAGCGCCTAATGATCCATGGACGTCTGCTGATACGATTAGTTTAATTATTGTGATAAATTTATTAATGTTCATATCTGGCAGTATTGGTATATTTTTGATCTTGAATAAGCGCAGGTATCCCAAAAACCACATTATGTTGAGATGTAAACTGGCGTGGTCTGAGTTGGTCGATAAACTCAAGATATTTGTAAAAGCAAAGATAAAACCCAAAGACGGTTAATGTTTTTGTCATTAGAAGCCTTTAAAATTGCAATTTGCTTGTTTTTTCGTCATGCAAACAATCATTTTAAAAAAGCAGTTGACTACCTCCTGTTGAAACCGTATTATCTGCGCCGCAATGTAGGGACGGGCTGAGGTCTATTTCCGTAACTCATTGTTTTAGCTTGTAAAAGCGGAGTGGTAGTTCAGTTGGTTAGAATACCGGCCTGTCACGCCGGGGGTCGCGGGTTCGAGTCCCGTCCACTCCGCCAATTTCAAGTTTTATGACGCATTTTGCGGAGTGGTAGTTCAGTTGGTTAGAATACCGGCCTGTCACGCCGGGGGTCGCGGGTTCGAGTCCCGTCCACTCCGCCATTCGTCATAAAGCATAGCTAAATAGATACCACTGCGGAGTGGTAGTTCAGTTGGTTAGAATACCGGCCTGTCACGCCGGGGGTCGCGGGTTCGAGTCCCGTCCACTCCGCCATTTATGTTAAATTCCCTATAAACATTCCTTGTAAAAACACCATTCGCAACTTGTAGCCTTTTCAGAAGTATGTAAACTAATACTACACATGTATAATCTAATTTTAATTGATGCCTTCTCCTTTATTTAAATGCGAAAACATTTGTAAGCAATATTCAGATGCTAGCAACACGCTACAGATACTCAATAACGTCAATTTTTCAATTTCGGCGGGCGAAAAAGTTGCTATTTTGGGTGCTTCAGGTTCTGGTAAGAGCACACTGCTGCATATACTAGGAACTTTGGATAGCCCTGATTCTGGCGATGTTTTT
>JBLHOI010000028.1:0-11399 GCA_047621375.1 Glaciecola sp. | reverse complement strand
CTTCGGCCATACGTGACAAATGCATCATGCTGGTACTGGCATTGAAAAGCAGTTCAAGTACAAAATCTCGGTCTGAAACAGCATCCAAACTATTCAAACAAGGAGAGTCAAAACCTAATTCTGCTGCAATCTTGTAGCGATCAACCGGGAACGTGGTTCCTGCTAATGCACCAGAGCCAAGTGGACACTGATTTAAACGCTTGTGTAAGTCTTCAATTCGGCTGACATCCCGTTTTAACATTTCAACATAGGCTAAACACCAATGCGCAAAGTAGACAGGCTGGGCCCGTTGCAGATGCGTATAGCCAGGCAGAATTGCATCTTGATGACGGGTTGCTGCTTTTAATAATGCGCCAATCACATTTAGGCAATCGTCTTTAAGTGAAGATAAGTGGGAGCGACACCACAGGCGAAAATCGGTTGCGACTTGATCATTTCTACTGCGACCGGTATGCAATTTTCTGGCGATGTCTCCCAATTCAGCAGTTAATGTCGCCTCCACAAAGCTATGAATATCTTCTTCCGGCGAGTTAGCAAAATCCAGAGTGCCTTCTTCAGCTTGCTTTTTTAGCGCATTGAGCGAATTCTCAAGTTGACGTTGTTCATTATCGCTTAATACGCCAGCTTCTTTCAGCGCACGAGACCAAACGACTGATCCCCAAATATCTTCAACTGCCATTACGTAATCAAACGGCAATGAATCATTGACTTGCTTGAACATATCGCTACTACCGGACTGAAAGCGCCCTCCCCATAATGCCATGATGCTTCCTTATTTTTGTTTTAATGCTTTAATTCTGCTGGATAGACTAAATAATCTAATAAATCCTTCGGCATGACTTTGGTTGTAAACGTCATCTGCACCAAAAGTGGCAAAGTCCTCGGAATAAAGGCTATTAGGTGATTGACGCTGCACGACTGTCGCTTGGCCTTTGTATAACTTTACTATAATTTCGCCCGTAACCATTTTTGCGAAGCTAGCCGCACTTGCGAGTAGGGCATCATTTAGAGCGGTGAACCATCGTCCATCATACATAACATGGGCAAACTCAAGAGCAACCTGCTCTCTGAATTTCAATGCTGACTTGTCTAAAACAAGACATTCTAGTGCTTTATAAGCTTTCACTAATACCGTGCCGCCAGGAGTTTCATAGCAACCACGTGATTTCATACCAACCAGTCTGTTTTCTACAATATCAATACGACCAACGCCATGCGGCGCTGCTAGGTGGTTAAGTGCTACTAACGCTTGATAAGGTGATAATGCTTTGCCGTTAACATGGGTCAATCGACCCTCATCAAATGCAAGAGAGATACGCTCTGCTTTATCTGGTGCATCTTCAGGATCAACTGTCATTGTCCATACTTGTTTACTTGGCTCACACCACGGGTCTTCAAGCTCACCGCCCTCGTGAGAGATATGCCATGCGTTAGCATCGCGGCTATATATTTTTGTTGCGGATGACGACGTTTGAATATTTCGACTAGCTAAGTAATCAAGTAAATCTTCACGCGAGACCATGTCCCATTCACGCCAAGGAGCGATCACTTGTAAGTCAGGCGCCAGTGCGGCGAAAGCCCCTTCAAATCTTACTTGGTCGTTACCTTTGCCAGTGCAGCCATGACTCAGCGCATCAGCACCGACTTTACGGGCAATCTCAACTTGTGCTTTGGCGATAACTGGGCGAGCCATTGAAGTGCCTAATAAATATTCGCCTTCATAAACCGCACCTGTTGTGATGGTCGGGTAGATAAAATCACTAACAAATTCTTCTTTTAGATCGACTATGTGACATTCGCTGGCACCTGATGCCATAGCTTTGTCATATAATCCTTCAAGTTCTTCTTCACCCTGGCCAACATCGGCTGCAAAAGCGACAACTTCGCAATCATAGTTTTCTTTAAGCCAAGGCATAATTGCTGATGTGTCGAGACCGCCGGAATAGGCTAGTACCACTTTCTTTATTTCGTGTTTATTATCTGTTAAAGCCATTCTTAAATCCTTAATTACTGACCCGATGATTATTCGATCAGTTGTATAAAATAGGTAGTCGTATTTGTCAATCTAGTAAAGTTGCTAACATCAGTCTAATCTGACATTACCTACCAACATGGCCAAAATCGCGTTTTGCGCATGCATGCGATTTTCAGCCTGTAACATCAGCAATGATTGATCGCTGTCCATCAAGCTACCGGTAATCTCTAAATCACGATGAGCGGGCTGGCAATGCATTACATAACTCGCACCCGATTTCTGCATTAACGCTTCATTCACCTGATACGATGCGAACTTTTCCTTGATCTCTGCCAAGGGCGTATTGTCGCCCATTGAAAGCCAGGTGTCTGTGTAAAGAATATCCGCTTGGCCTACTTCGCCAATATCATTTGCAATAGTTAGCCTGATATTATTTTCATATGCTAATTTAGCGGCATGTTTAGCGATATTAGGGTTAATTTCGAAGCCTTTTGGCGTAATTACAGTTTGATGACAACCTAACAATGCACCCACAATGAGCAATGAATGGGTCACATTATTTCCGTCGCCAATATAGGCCATCGTTTTACCTTTTACATCCCCTAATTTCTCAAACATAGCCAAATAGTCAGCTAGCGCTTGGCAAGGATGGTATAAGTCGCATAAAGCGTTAATAACTGGGATATCAGCTCCAGCGGCAAGATCGACCAATGTTTTATGTTCATAAACTCGCGACACGATGGCGTCGGCCCAGCAGGCAAGATTTGCGCCGACATCAACTGGGTCTTCCCTATCCTTTAGTGGGGAGCCTTGGCTGTCTACGTAAACCATGTGTCCGCCTAACTTATTAATACCAATATCAAAGCTGACTCGCGTGCGTAACGACGGCTTTTCAAAAATCGCCACAATCGATTTACCAGCTAATGGTTTACCAAATTTTTCTGGGGTTTGTTTGAGCTCTAAAGCGAGCTTCAATAACGAACGCATTGAAGTTGAGTTCCAATCTCTAAAGCTGAGTAAATCCTGCATCTCTTTATTCCTTTTACTTTTTGTATTTTTTATTCTTTGCTACTCTGCGAGTGTAGCCGAAATAATTGTCGTACCCATATTTTTAAGGGGGGCATTGACCAATAGTCCTACATCATTCCAACTGCCTATTTTGACTGCTTTTCCGAGTGTCTTAGATGCTTCTTGAGCTGCCTTTACTTTGATTATCATGCCGTCAGTAATCACACCAGCATGAACTAAATGGGCTATCTTACTGTCATCTAATTGCGAGATAAGCTGCTTATTTTCGTCTAACACGCCGCTAACGTCTGATAATAGATATAAATCAGCATATAGTAATGATGATATACAGGTGGCTGCCTGGTCTGCATTAACATTGTATAAGCGACCATTTAGGTCACTACCAATTGAGCATATTATAGGCGTTAAATTAGCATGCATAAGCTGGTGAAGTAATTTTGCGCTACGTGGATGTGGATAACCCACTGCGCCTAATAGTGGTGAAACTTCATGGCACAAGGCTAAATTTCCATCAGCTAACGAAATACCAACACCGGTTAGGCCTGCTTTTGCCGCCAAACAAACCATTTTTTTATTTAATGTACCCGCTAAGACACCTGTGACGGTAGGCATCTGCTCATCCGGAGATATGCGCAAACCCTCATGCTTTTCACTTTTAAATCCAAGTGCTGTTAGTTGAGTTTGTAATTGAGAGCCACCGCCATGCACTATAGCAACATTGTGACCTTGATTTTTAAGTGCCGCAACAGAGGCAAAAAAACTAGCTTGTGCTTGTTCTTCCTCAAAAAAATTTCCACCGACTTTTAATACAATATTACTTATAGGGTGTGTAGCTAATTTAGCCGTGTTATTCATGGTTATAATAATCCAGTCTCTGTTGGCTGATTAAATACTAAGTTTGCACATTGAATTGCTTGCGACGCGGCGCCTTTCAATAAATTATCTATAGCTGAACTTACGATTAAATAGCGGCTATCTTCATCGAACTTCCAGTAAATATCACAAAATGTCGTATTTGCAACATCGTCGATTTTAGGCCATGAATCACGTAAACGAACCAGTGGTTGAGTTGCATAAGCGTGTTCGAAACTTCGCTTGATATTCGCTGTATCAACTCCTTCACGTATTCGCATAGTAACGGTCGCTAAAATCCCTCTTTTGAATTGACCAAGGTGAGGGGTGAATATAACTTGTGTGCCACAATAATCTTCGATTTCTGGTGTATGGCGATGCCCTAAGACACCGTAAGCTTGTAAGCTCACTTCATAATAGCTGGTTGTCATAGACGGCTTTCGGCCAGCACCACTAATGCCCGATATTGCATTAATAATAGGCCTGACACTTGGGTCAAGAAATCCCGACTCCGTCATTGGCTTTATCGCTAGTAAGGATGCAGTAGGATAACACCCTGGTACAGCCACAAAATTCGCTGCTTTGATTGCATCAGCATTCCACTCTGCTAATCCGTATACTGCGCTTTTCAGTAAGTCGGTATGCTCATGTTTGAAACCATAAAAGGACTCAAATATCTTTGGATCTTGGAGCCTGAATGCACCCGATAAATCAAATATTTTAGCTTTTCTATTGCTCAAAGCTTGTGACCAATCGTGGCTAGCTTCGTGCGGCGTAGCTAAAAAAATAGCATCAAATTCATCTGCCATTGAACCCAAATCATTTTGGTTTAGGCCGATGGTGACGAGATCCGTTTGACCGAACAATATTGGATGAATTGAGCCAATTGGTTTATCACAATCGGCGCTGCCACCAGAGACATAACAGGCATCCAACGAAAAAAATGGGTGTTTAATAATTATTTTTATTAATTCAGCACCGGTATAACCACTGGCGCCAATAATACAAGTTGAAATCATAATAGTGTCTTTTCTTGAAAATAAAATGTCTCTTACCCTTGGTGCAACAGAACAATGCTGGTTGCACTAGGAGCGGGAGCAGTATGTTTTGTTAAACCACAATCTCGACATTATGTCGTCGTAACACTTTATCACAGCAAAGAGAGGAAGGGAGAGCAACAAATAGCATTGATGTTAGAAATTTAATAATAAAATTAGTCACTTAAAAACTCAGTCGGCATTTAGTCTTATGCACAAAATTTACATTGATTGATATAATTCAGATAATAATAAATATTGAATATTTATTCAATATAAATGTATAAATAATTAATTTATTTGTGTTAAATAGTGTTTTTTTGGTTTTATTAGAATAAAAATATGATTTTAGGTATGTTTGGTTTATGCACAAATATGTTTTATGTAAATCGGTGCTATTATCTACACTCCAAAATGAAGCTAAAGGCGCTATCCTTTGCGCCACCTAACCTTTATTCTGGAATGCTCAGCTTGTTAAATATTGCTCATCATTGAAACCTTCACCGCTTCTTCTATTTCTATTTTTTTGCTTAGCTTTTTTTATAATTTTTTCAAATTTGTTGCGCTGTTTGGGGCTCAATACGCTTAACATATAAAATCTTGACTTAGCTTTTTCAACCGCCATATAAAGCTTCTGTTGCTTGTTCTGAGCATTCATGGCCAACCAAGCGTTATCATCAAATTGTTTAGCGTGAACCATGCCAGCAAGTTCGGCTTTGAGGCTTCTAACTTGTTCTTTGTTCGCTGCTCGTTGAGTTTCATCGCTAGTCATCATTGCTACCCATTGAGCTTGCTGGTTAGTGTTAAGATCGAGGGCTTTAACTAGACGCTGCATTGTTCTTTGAGATTTTTTAGCTCTTTTCTCGCCGTTGTCGCTTTTTCTAGCATGACGACTAGTGATGAATTGGGTTTGTTGTTCCAAAGTTAATCTGTTGAATACTTTGTTTTTACTTTTGGCTCGAATCAGCCTTGATTGCAATTTAAGTTGCATTAGCTGCTCTATTGCCTCGGTGACAGCCAGTTCATCCCATGTATCTGATTGCATCAGTGCTTGCACACGCTCACGGAATCTTTTTTGTTCTGCGCGGTAAGTACTTAAACCTTGCTTGGTTTGTTGGTGTATTTGTTTAATATCTTCTTTTTGCTGCTGAGTTAAGGAAAGGTTTGCCGTTAACTCATGTTTATTGTGGTTGCGGGGTTCTCTTTCATGTGCATTTATTGAATATGCACTAACACTTATTAAACTAGCTAGGCTCAAATTGATTAATAATTTTTTCATTTTTATTCCTCTGGAATGAATATAACGGTAAATGTTAGGTCTATATAAAATGTCGAGATAAATAATAGCGTTGTGAACGCAAAGAAATGCCAACCGAATGTAAAGCTTGTGTAAAGGTTTCTGAGTTTGGTTCTCAATTCACTTATAATAGGGTCATAGAGTGCCCCAAATTTGAAACGAGACCTTTTATTTCGACGTGCAGCTCACTGGATTTATCAGGCCTCTGATTAGCCGCAAACACAGCTTTAAGGCGAATATATGTATCACCTATTAATAATTGACGACGATGTCGCATTGACGGAAATGTTAGGCGAATATTTGCAGCAAAACGGATTTACGGTCGATGCAGAAAATAGCCCTGTAGCTGCAATTACTAAGCTAAGAGAACACAGTTTCGATGTTGTCCTACTTGACGTTATGATGCCTGTATTAGATGGTTTTGAAACCCTCAAACAAATACGCAATTTTTCCGTTGTGCCAGTCATCATGTTGACTGCAAAAGGTGAAGACTATGACCGTATACTAGGTTTAGAGTTGGGTGCTGATGACTATCTCGCTAAACCATTTAATCATCGAGAACTGCTTGCTCGAATTAGGGCACTAACGCGTCGGATGGACGATCTGAGTATATTTAATCAAGTTCAAAATCTACAGTTTCATGGGATAAAAATCGAAGAAGCTAGCCACAGAGCCATGATAGGCGTACATGAGTTAGATTTGACCAATACCGAATTCCAGCTCCTCGTGCTATTGATGAGGCACGCAGGGCACTTGTTAAGTAAGGAAAAACTGAGTCAAGACGTCTTGGGGCGCAGACTCAGTGCATTTGATCGCAGCTTAGATATGCACGTGAGTAATGTTCGCAAAAAGCTATCGCAACAAGGTATTAAAAATGTAATCAAAACAATGCGTGGGTCGGGCTATACATTTAAGAGTGAAGTGTAATGAAATTGTCCAAACTTAATCCTTTGAATTCTCTATTTGGGCGCGTTTTTATTTGGTTTTGGAGTGCATTATTAGTGATTGCAATGAGCTCATTTTTCCTAGCAAAGCAATTGACTGACGTCTTGGAAGTAAATGCAGTAAGCCAGGAGCAAGAGTCTGAAACCGCTTTAGTGATGCAGCGTTTAATCAGAGCTGTTGAGCGCAGCAACAACCTAAATCAATCATTGCGTAGGCTAGGGCAGCGCAATGGACTTCATATCGTGGCTATTAATCGTAATACGGGTAAGCGTCTTACTAGTTTTCCGACCCCCCTATCTCGCAACATAGATGAGTTAAATGGGTTTGTTGAAAGTGCTAGTCGGCTAATTATAAGACTCAATAATATGGAGTTTGTTGGTCCTTATGAATTGTCATTCAACGCTGCTCAATACAAGCTCTTTATTGGGCGTTTACTGCTGCGATCTGAAAGAAGTGTGATGTCTCGTTCTAAAGTGGCTATCGCTGGCTTGGTGTTAGCTATTTTCCTTAGCACTGCATTTTGTTTTGGGTTGGTGTTAAGTATTACAAAACCTTTGGGCGCTTTGCGTTTAGCCAGTAATCGCTTGGCTAAAGGCGATTTGACGACTCGCATCGAGGGTCTTGAAAATAGAAAAGATGAAGTGGGTAATTTAGCGGAACATTTCAATACCATGGCGGTTCGTCTGCAAAACTTGATCGACAGTCAAAAGCAGCTGATGGCAAACGTATCTCATGAATTACGAACACCATTGACACGTTTGCAGTTAGCTGTTGCCTTAGTAGAGCATCAGCTTAATACTCAGTCTGATGGTGGCTTGAGTAACTTCGATACCAAGCACCTATCACGAATTGAAAACGAAATTGTTAAGATGGATCAGATGATTGGGCAAGTGCTGACTCTGGCCAAAATAAACGCCTCTCAGCAACGAATTGAACTGCAAGAAAGGACATTGGTTTCGGTTTTAGAGGGTGTGTTGCAAGATGCACGTTTTGAGGCGAGCGCGATGAATAAAGCGCTCATTATAGGCACTATTCCGGACATTAGTATTAACGCAGACATGCCGCTACTTATTAGTGCGATTGAAAACATTGTTCGTAATGCAATTCGCTTTGCAGTGAAAGAAGTAAGTTGTGAACTCAAGGTTGAATCCAATCGTTTGACTACAGATTTTGTTGAAATTGTGATTAATGATGACGGTGTAGGTATGTCGGCTGCCGAGTTAAAAAGCATGTTTGATCCATTTTTTCGCGGCAGCTACCAAGTGGATGAATTAAGCAAGGGCGCCGGACTCGGCTTATCTATTGCCAAAGCTGCAATCGAAATGCATGGCGGCAGTCTGTATGCGTTGGCGCGACACGATAAAGTGCGTTTTGACAAAGATGGTAGTCAAGCTGGCAGTGTACAATGTAAAAGAAGTTTTGAAGAAAAATCGCCTTTAACAGGCTTATCAGTGATACTACGGCTACCTATTGCCGGTAAACTAACATAGCGATGAAATGCAGCTAACCAAAGAAATCGAATTATCCCAACAGTTTGATACCTTGATCAAGCCTTGGTTTGAAAATAGTATGACTTGTGGATTTTGGATGCTAGATGACGGTACTTCGCTACATTATCGATATGCTCATCACAACGAAGCAAAATCAATAATTGTTATCTCCACTGGTCGCGTTGAATGTGCAGCCAAATACGCTGAACTCATTTACGACTTATACCAAAATGGCCATTCGGTATTTGTTCATGACCACCGTGGTCAGGGCCTTTCTACGCGGCTAAAAGAGAATCCTCACCTTGGGTATATAAGAGATTTTAATCAGTATGTGACCGATTTTAAAAATATAATCGATGACCTTTTACTGCCGATGCTTTATGAAAAGTATATAAAAGCCGAACAAAACATGGCCAGTCATGATGGCGGAATACTTAGACAAGCGCATCCGCCTTTGCATCTGCTCTGTCATTCGATGGGTAGCGCAATCGGAGCACTACTCGTCAAGTTGCACCCTAACTTATTTTCCAAAGCTGTTTTTTGTTCACCAATGTTCGGGATCACGCCGCCAATTCCGCTTTGGATCGCGGCTATGTTAGTTCGATTTGGGATTGTTTATAACAAGCTTCGAGGAAAAAAGACGAGTTATTTTTTTGGACACACTGACTACATGCCAACGGCGTTTGATAAAAACCATTTGATGAGCAGTCAGATTAGGTATCAAATTTTTCGTAAAACCTACGCACAGCAACCTGAGTTACAATTAGGTGGTGCTACCTATGAATGGCTTTACGCATCGCTAATCGCAATGCAAGAAATACGCGAGCAAGCGAGTAAAATTAGTGTTCCTTGTCTTATAGTCTATTCTGGCGCTGATACTGTTGTAGCCAACAAAGATATTGAGCAAGTAATTCATGATATTAAGCAATGTGAATCGGCATTAATCCCAGAGGCATTGCATGAATTGTTCTTCGAAAAAGACAAGTTTAGGGTACCAGCCTTAACTAAGATTTTAACCTATTTATCAACGCCCTGACCTAACTGCTTTGATATTACTAACTTAATTTTTTAGAACGCAGTGAGACCTACATTCCGTGTGTGAAAAAACATAAGTCAGTTATTATGAGGAGTAAGAAGTCGTTTACGGCTTTGTATTGGGCATACTAAAACCCAGTTGTCGCCATGCTTCGTAGCTTACAATAGCAACAGAATTTGACAAGTTTAGGCTACGAGCATTTGCTAACATTGGGATCCTAATACGGTTACCTGGC
This sequence comes from Glaciecola sp., assembly GCA_047621375.1. GTDB lineage: Bacteria > Pseudomonadota > Gammaproteobacteria > Enterobacterales > Alteromonadaceae > Glaciecola. Next base: position 1,503 of record JBLHOI010000028.1, on the reverse strand, counting down.
GCAAAAGCGTTACGGATTTCGTCGGGTAACCCTGATGTTTCTGAACCAAATAGAAGCACATCACCCGCTCGATAAGTGGGTTGGTCATGTGGAACTGACCCTTTGGTGGTTAATGCAAAAATTCTTCGGTCGCCCATCTCTTGTAAAAAAGCATCATAATTTTTATGAATAGTCACGTTAGCAAGGTCGCGGTAATCGAGTGACGCTCTTCTCAGTTGCTTTTCTTCCATATTAAAGCCCAGAGGCTCGATAAGGTGCAAATGGCAGCCATTATTGGAACATAGCCGTATAACGTTACCGGTATTAGGGGCAATTTGGGGCTCGAATAGGGCAATATGGAACATGAATTTAGCTTACCTTACCTAACATTAATATATGAGTCTGACTGCTATTCTTGGGTTTGTTCGCGGCTTAGCAATGCAACAGCCGCTTCTTTGGCTGACTTGCCTTTATATAGTACTTGGTATATTTGCTCACAAATAGGCATTTCGATGCCATTGGCCTGTGACAGCAATCTTACTTCGTCGGTGTTACGATATCCTTCAACAACCTGACCAATACTTTCTATTGCTGCGTCTACCGCCATTCCTTTACCTAAAGCTAGCCCAAAGCGTCGATTCCTAGATTGATCATCAGTACAAGTTAAGACTAAATCACCAAGACCAGCCATGCCCATAAACGTTTCTTGTTTTGCCCCGATGGCCAAGCCAAGTCGGCTCATTTCAGCCAATCCGCGGGTAATTAACGCCGTTCGCGCGTTAGCACCAAAACCTAAGCCATCAGCCAGACCAGCGCCTATTGCAATTACGTTCTTAACTGCGCCACCTAATTGAACACCAATTAAATCATCGTTTTTGTAAACCCGAAAACCTTTAGAACAGTGCAGCTTTTGTGAAAAAGATTCACACAATTCAGCGTCAGTTGACGATAGCGTAATAGCCGTGGGCAGACCCGCAACCATTTCTTTTGCAAATGTTGGACCAGAGACCACAGCGAAAGGAATATCGTGACCCAAAATATCTAAGGCCACTTCTTGCAATATCCTTCCCGTTCCTGGCTCGAGTCCTTTAGTAGCCCAAATCAATCTATGTTGCTGATTTAAACATGGCTTGATTGCTTCTAAGTTTGCTTTGAACGCATGACTAGGAACAACAACAAGCACGTCTCTGGCGCTTTGCAATACTTCTTTTAAATTAGATGAGACTACAAGGGCGTCCGGAAATCTAGCGTTTGGCAGGTATTTATCATTACTGCGCGCTTTGCGCATTGCACAAACATGTTTTTCATCACGTCCCCACAACACCGTTGGATTTCCATTTCGAGCCAATACAAACGCCAATGCAGTGCCATAAGAACCAGCACCAATTACGGCGGTATTTGACTCAAATTGGTTATCCATTAATTGTCTCTCAATTCTTTATGAATCAAGTTGCTGTGCCGCGGGAGCCTCGGCTGCTGCGTTCTGCTCTGCACGTTTTTTCATGTAAGCTGCAAAAATTGCAT
>JBLHOI010000027.1:0-11577 GCA_047621375.1 Glaciecola sp. | reverse complement strand
ACGAGTGAGATAAAAACAGAGATATGATGGAGATTCGGGGCTCGACGTGAAAAAATTTGTTAATAGGGCGACTATTGCCTGATAACCACGATGAACTGCACGGGCTTTTACAAGCAGTGTTAAATGGATTTGGCCCTCAATTTATTGAGGGCATAAGTGAGTTTGCGATAATAATCTTGCTCAAGCAACCGCCGTATTAACTATTGCGCCTCCCGAGCACTTTTTATTTTTACGAATAAGTTAATCCAAGCCTTTGTATCTAATCAGCTGCTGTTTATCAGACCGACAATGGGCTAATGAACTTAATGAGTTCTTTGGCCCATAGCTCGTATTGCAATGCGTTAGGATGGAGTAAATCAGGCATCACCGACTCATGCAAAATGCCAATATCATCAAGAAAGTGCTGATTGATATCAAACCAAACGATTGAATCATTATTTGCCAATGATTTAATAATGATATTGCTTGCATCAACGGCTTTGCGCATACGCTTATTTTTGTTTCTACTTCGCGGAAATATAGCGGTAAGAATAATTTTACAACGAGGTAATTTTTCCGTAATTTTGCCAATTATGCACTTTATTCCGTCAGCAATTTCACTTGGTTTATCGTGCCGATGTCCGGCGTTGTTTGTTCCAATTAGCAACACTACATAGGATACTTCTATACTGTCAATCTCGCCATTTTCTATTCGCCATAAAACATGTTCTGTGCGGTCACCGGCATAACCTAAATTCAATGTGGTTAAATGACTGAAATGAGTATGCCAAGCGTTTTTACCCTCAATTTCCCATGCATGTGTAATTGAGTCGCCAATAAAAACCAGATCGAAGGACTTGGACGTGTTTGTTTTATCTGTCGCTTTTGTCGTGGCCTTTTCAGTCATTTTTTGAACATGGCGCTGCATCCACCATGCTTCAGTGCGTTTTGTTGGTATGCATGACAATATGGGGCGCATGATAAGGTTTATCAACAATAGTAGGGTTGTGTCATTGAGTAGGATAAAACAAGTTGTCAGCTAAGCATAAGAGCTAGTTTATGTTTCTCGAAATCAAACTCTATTTGTAACTAAAAATAGGGATGCATTCTCTGAATAATGGATAAAATCGTATTATTCATCATCGGAGTTAGCATCGCTCATCCGCTCAATCCTAGCTTGCTCTTCTTCGAATGCCGCTTTGATTTCTTCAAGTACGGTATCGACATCAATCTCGCTCTGATCAAATTCAAAGTAACCGGTTAGTTCGGTTTCAGGCGTTAATTTACCAGACTGAAATAGGGCCCACATTTCCTCAGCGTAATGCGTCTCTTTCAACTCAGGAGCAAATTCAGCATAGTAATCTGTCATATTGCGAACATCTCTTTGCAACATGCTAAACGCGTTATTGTTTGCAGCGGCATTGACTGCCTGGGGCAGGTCGATAATAACAGGACCGTAGTCGTCAACAAGGACATTGAACTCAGATAAATCGCCATGTACGATGCCTGCACACAACATTAATAAAACGTAATGCATAACTTGTGCGTGGTCGTCTAAGGCTTGTTCATATGACATCGACACATCGTTGAGACGAGGGGCAACATTTCCTTCGTCATCAGTGACTAATTCCATTAGCAAGACACCGTCGTAACAACCAAAAGGTTGGGGTACCCTGACACCTGCTTTGGATAAGGTGAAGAGAGCATCGACCTCTGCATTCTGCCAAGCATCTTCTTGCTGTTTGCGACCGAAACTTGAACCCTTCTCCATCGCTCTTGCGCGACGGCTATTTTTGACTTTTCTACCTTCTTGATATTGCGCCGCTTTTTTAAAGCTGCGCTTCATGGCTTCCTTATAAACTTTGGCGCAGCGAACCTCGCCCTGACTGGTAACAGCGAACACGGTGGCTTCCTTGCCACTCATGAGCTGATAAAGTACATCATCAATAAGGCCATCTTCAATGAGAGGCTGTAAACGTTTTGGAATTTTCATGACGCGTTTATACAGCACTCGTGGGTATTTTTAAATATATTATCAAAATAATCTTTTAATATACCCACCTTAGCGTGACGGATTAGCGAAGATCGAAGCGATCCGCGTTCATTATCTTGACCCACGCATTGGTAAAGTCAGTCAAAAACTTCTGATTAGCATCATTACAGGCATAGACCTCTGCTATTGCCCTTAGTAAAGAATTCGAACCAAAAACAAGATCTGCGCGTGTTGCTGTCCATCTACTGGTGCCAGTCTTTGCATCTTTACCAACAAATTTAGTCGCACTCGCATCGGTCGGCGCCCATTGCGTATTCATGTCGAGTAAATTGACAAAAAAGGCGTTGTTCAATTGCCCCGGCGATTCGGTAAGTACGCCTTCATTTGTGTTTGCATAATTTGCACCCAGCGCTCTCATTCCACCAACTAGCACCGTCATTTCTGGTGCGGTTAGTGTGAGAAGTTGTGCCTTATCCAATAACAGCTCTTCTTGTGGCACAGTAAACTGTGTTTTGCTGTAATTTCTAAAGCCGTCAACCAAGGGCTCTAACACTCCGAATGAGTCAATATCGGTGTCATCTTGCGTCGCGTCCACTCGACCTGCATCAAATGGGACCGTAATATTAAATCCAGCTGCTTTCGCTGCTTTCTCAATACCGACAGAGCCACCAAGAACGATTAAATCAGCGATAGACACCCGGGTGTTTTCTTTGTTCGCGGCATTAAAGCTGGCTTGAATATCGTCATAAACAGACAATACACGAGCCAATTGCTCTGGTTGATTCACTTCCCAAGTATTTTGTGGTGCAAGACGAATACGTGCTCCGTTTGCGCCGCCTCTTGAGTCAGAGCCTCTAAATGTAGATGCGCTTGACCAAGCGGTGTAGACCAACTCGGGCATGCTTAACTCGGACTCTGCGATCTCTCGTTTCAAGTTATCAATATCGCTGGCATTAATAACTCGAGTTGTCGCTTTAGGTAACGGATCTTGCCAAATTAAGTCTTCTTGTGGCACTTCTTCACCTAAGTAACGTGCTTTTGGACCCATATCTCTATGGGTTAGCTTAAACCAAGCTCGAGCAAAAGCATCGGCGAATTCTTCAGGATTTTCCTTGAAATGCAATGATATTTTTCTATACTCAGGGTCCATTTTCATTGCCATGTCAGCCGTTGTCATCATGATACTAACGGGTATCGCTGCGTCTTCTACGTCAGGTGCATGGTCTTTTTCAGCTAAGCTCACGGCTTGCCATTGTTTCGCTCCGGCTGGGCTTTTAGTTAATTCCCATTCGTAGTCGAATAACACATGGAAATAACTCATATCCCACGTTGTTGGAGTTGGTGTCCATGCGCCCTCAACACCACTGGTAATTGTGTCGCGGCCTTTACCTGATTTGTAATCGCTGATCCAACCAAAGCCCATTTGCTCTATTGGAGCGGCTTCGGGTTCAGGCCCTTTGTGCGATTCAGGCGCGGCGCCGTGTGATTTACCAAATGTGTGTCCGCCAGCCGTTAATGCAACAGTTTCATAATCGTTCATGGCCATTCTCGCAAATGTTTCGCGAATATCTCGAGCTGACCCAAGTGGATCTGGGTTACCGTCAGGGCCCTCAGGGTTCACATAAATCAATCCCATTTGCACTGCTGCTAATGGTGTCTCAAGTTCACGATCGCCGGTGTAGCGATTATTCGCCAGCCACTTATTTTCTGTTCCCCAGTAAATATCCTCTTCTGGTTCCCATATGTCTACACGTCCGCCACCAAATCCAAAAGTGGGCAAGCCCATCGACTCTATTGCTACATTACCCGTCAATATGAAAAGGTCAGCCCACGATAGTTTGTGACCGTACTTTTGTTTAATTGGCCATAGCAAGCGACGTGCTTTGTCTAGGTTGCCATTGTCAGGCCAACTATTGATCGGAGCAAAACGTTGATTTCCATTCGCTGCGCCGCCGCGACCATCACCTTCACGATAAGTGCCCGCTGCGTGCCAGGCCATCCTTATCATGAAGGGGCCATAGTGTCCGTAATCTGCTGGCCACCAGTCTTGAGAATTAGTTAATACTGCTTCAATGTCACTTTTTAGTACTTTCAAGTCCACACTGTTAAACGCTTCTTTGTAGTCGAAATCAGCACCCATTGGGTTAGCTTTAGTATCATTTTGATGAAGGATTTTAATATTGAGTTGATTAGGCCACCAGTCAATGTTCTTAGTGTTATTGCCGCCTATGCGCGTGTTGGCGCCGTGCATTACTGGACATTTTGCATCTGGATCGGAGTTATTATTTTGCATAAAATACCTCTGGTTGCTTGAATCAATATTTTTAAAGTACCTGAACAACCTAGAGCAAAGAGCTATCATTAGATAATGAATTTTTCTGGTCTATCCAATCGATTGTATTAAATTAATTGAATCGCGTTTGAATTTGAATCTATTCTTGGCACATGTCAAATTGGTCAATATCCAAACTCTTTGGAGTGGCTGTGGTGAAATTGCGCGATATTTTGTGCCGAGTATAAATAATTCAGTTATTGCTTAAACGGGTCTGAGTTGACGTTATATGCAGACAGGCTGGTAGAAGACTACTTTTCAATATTGAAACTGGCATTTGAGCATTACCATGTTGAAGCCGATTTTGCTGTACTTGAAGCCGAGTGGAGAAAGTTGCTTCTTTTCGCATGGGCAGACTTCGACCGTTTTTTAATTGGTTGGGCAAGCGAACATTACAATTTAAATAGCTTCATGAAAGAACAAACTGCTTTCGCCTTAGCCAACTGTTAAGCGAAACAGTTGGCTATTTTTTCGGCATCATCATGGTTATTTGAGATATGCAATGAGAGTCGAAATATATCACCGCGACGATCATACTTCACACCAGCCTTAGTCAATTTTATTGCCGCACTGTCCATATCATTGCAACCGATACACAAACTACCACCTTGTTGATGAAGCTCATCTTCGGTTGGCTTTATTTTCACGTTATTTGGTAAGTGTTGCAATAGATAACGCTTTAACTCCAGATTATGCAGAGCAATCTGGTCAATACCGATGTTGAGGATCATATTGATAGAGGCAAAAGCAGTTACATAAGGCGCGACACTCGGCGTTCCGCCCCAAAAACGCCTAGCATTGTTGGCTGCAGTATATTGCTTTATATCAAACTCAAACGGATCCTCATGCGAAAACCAACCGACTGGATCCGGGTTCAATTTGCAAATTTGAGTTGCTTCAACAAACATAAAGCCAGCTCCAGGGCCGCCACAAAGCCATTTCACGCAAGATCCAAATAGTGCATCTGCACCCCATATTTTAGCATCAACGGGAACAATTCCGACAGACTGTGCAATATCAACTAAAGCGTAAGTGTCGTGTTCTTTTGCTAGTTTAACTAAACTCACAATATCAGACTTCATAGAGGTGTTTGAATGCACATGCGTAAATAAACAGGCCAATACATGGCCTTTAGAAAGTTCTTTTGTCCATGCACTGAAATCGTTTGGGTTACCGTGAACTAGCACTAATTCTAGTCCATATGATTGCGCTAAACCGTTTACAACAAAACCCATGGAAGCAAATGCATCTTGATGCATTAAGACACGATGTTTGCTTTTGTTTTTTGACAATTTAGCAATGGCGGTTAAATAGGCAGAAAAACCAGAGGCCAAGTTAGGTTGCGGACAAATTTCATCACCGGTTGCATTGATAAGACGGCCAATTGAAGCACAAAACTGATCTATACTCTCCAGCCATTGAGGCCAGGCATCGCCACCGAGTTCCTCCCAAGGTGTGAGATAGTGCTTTTGCAGTGCCAATTTCGATATTTTAGGTAATGGTCCTACAGAATGCGCCAACGCATAGATACCCTCGGGAAGATGAAAATAAGAGTCATACTGCTTAGCTTTCAAAACGCTACTCCGATTGCTGACTTAGCTGTTATATGATTTAACTGGTGAGCATATTTCAAACACGGAAGTTATTCTTATTCAATACCAAGTGAACGTCGTGTAAGTTTTTTAGATAAAACCTAGTTCGTAAGAAAAGTCTTCACTACATCTTTATAGTTTCTGCTGACCTTAATTTTGTCATGCTCCCCTATCATTAAAAAAAACTCGCCTTTAGTATGCGGAATGACTTTGTCTATAAACGTCAAATTGACGATCGTTGAACGATGCACACGTTTAAATTGTGTACCATCTAATTCCATTAACATTTCTTTTAGTGTACAACGTTTGACGTGAGTTTCGCCGAGCGCATGCACGCAGACATAGTCCCCCGCAGCATCAATCCACTGTATGTCTTTTTGTTTTAATAAATGTATTTCGTCTCGATCTTTAATAATAATCTTACGATTTTTTATATCTGTCTGTTGTGGGTCGTGGTGGCTTGAATCGGACGCCATCCAAGTAATTGTTTTCTCATGTTGTTGTTCTATTTGCGCAATGGCGCCAATAACTTGATTTTTGTTTTTAATGTTGTCGTCTAATCTGATTGAAAGACGCTCTTGTGCTCTAGCTACGGCCCTTTGAATTCGCTCATCGTCAATCGGTTTAAGCACGTAGTCAACAGCATGAGCGTCAAATGCTTCTAGTGCATATTGTTCATAGGCGGTAGCAAAAACGACCAGAGGCATTGTATCGTTTTGCAGTTGCTTAACGACATCTAAACCAGACAATCCCGGCATTTGAATATCTAAAAACAGTAAGTCAGGTGCAAGCTCAATAACGGCGGCTATTGCTTCTCTGCCATTAGAACATTCGGCCACGATCTCTACGTTCGGCACTTTAGCTAGCTTTGCAGCTAACAATCGCAATGCAAGCGGTTCGTCGTCTACGATGATGGTTCTTAATATCGTCATTTTTAATCCGATAATTCAAAAGGCATATTAATGCAAGTAGAGCGTCCGCCCTCTGCACGACGAATAGTGTTTATTTGATAGTCATTATCGTAAAGAACCGTCAAACGTTGTTCAATATTCTCTAAACCTACACCTGTTTCGTTTCTAAAGTCCAGCGGTTTACTATGTGGATGAGTTGCACCGGTGTCACTAATTTCGATGATCAATCTTCCTTGATTAATACCCGCTCGTAGCTCAATGATACCACCTTTTTCGTTTTTCGATATGGCGTGTTTCATCGAATTCTCGATAATGGGTTGCAATAGCAGACTTGGTACTAGTGCTTCTTGTGCTCGTTCATCTACAAAAAAATCAAGTTTTAAGCGGTCTGCAAATCGTGTTTTCTCAATTTCTAAATAAAGATTTAGCGCGCTAATTTCATCTCTCAATGTAATCTTAGTGTCGGGATCATTATCCAATGAATGGCGTAAAAATTGACTTAATTGAACGGTCATCGCTTGTGCTTTTTCAGATTCTTGTATTTCAATTAGCGAATTAATGGCGTTTAACGTATTACATAAAAAGTGTGGATTGAGTTGGTAGCGCAACATTTTCAATTTGGCGTCACGTGCGACGCTTTGGGCTTCAATACGTTTGATATGTTCTTTGCGGGTAGCGTCCTCAGCGCCAAGCATGATTTCATGCTCGGACTGCAATAATTCATAATAGCGAATACCGTGAAATAATCCTGTCCAACACAAGAATATAAATATACTGGCGAAAAACCAGCCGCCAAACTCCCCCCATACCTCATCGGCAGGGGTCAACCAAGCAAGCGCTTGCATTCTAAATATAGTCCAAATAAACGCGAAGACAAAGACCATGAGCATGCCGATGCAAAGCCTGTATATGTATGATTTATCCCATATTCGGTCGAAGATTTTGTAGAGTATTACGGAGAAGACTAAACCAAGGATTGCTTGCAATAGAGTGTGCACGACATTCGCTAATGTGACTTGGCTGTACCACAACGTTAAGGTAAAAAAACTGACCGTGCTGAGAAACAGCCAAAAGCTAGCTTGCCAGAACCAAAAGCGGTGAATAGCATCTTGTTTTATTGCCATTTTAACTGATTGATTAATTGAACTAATCATGGTGTGGTTTGTTTACCTAATATTAACATACACTCAGTTTACACATCCCAGTTACTCATATCTATGCTACCCATCCATCCTAGCTTTCAAAAAGACCACCTTATCTCATTTTATTTGAGACCGAAGCGTATAACGACGCACACTATCATTAACAAAATAATAACAGTTGTATTTTCAAGTGAACAGCAAAGATATGATTTCAAGCAACAACGTAATTGTGTGAGTAAATATGAAGCCCAGTAAAATTTTATTATCTTCTGTTTTGACCGGTATATTGAGTACGGCGAACATTAGCCACGCATCTCATGCTTTGGAGGTGGTGAGCTCGACTCATTTTTCAGTGGCTAAAGAGGCCGGCAAAATAAATCAGAATGCAATGGTAACCAAGCGTTCAGAGGTAAACAGCCATGTTGCGGTAAGCAGCCATGTTGCGGTAAAGAGCAGTAAAATGGCCATTAAAAATCAAACACCGATTAAAGTTGAGATTATTGAAGAAAATGGTAAACACTACTTAGTCAGAGGGGGAAAGCCTTATCAAGTAAGAGGGGCTGGTATTTCGTCCACCGATCTTGATAGTCTGGTCAAATTCGGTGGTAATTCAATGCGCAATTGGGCCGTTGATAACCATGCTGAACCTGCACAACAATTATTAGACCGAGCTCACGCAATGGGCGTTACCGTTTCATTGTGCTTAGAGTTTGCAAGAGAGCGCCATGGCTTTGATTATAATGATAATGCAGCAGTAGCTAAACAGCTTGCTGAAAACAGAGTGAGAGTTGAAAAGTATAAAAATCACCCAGCATTACTAACTTGGATTATTGGGAATGAAGTGAATTTTGATTTTACTAATCCAAAAGTATTTAATGCGGTGAATGATACTGCGAAAATGATTAAAGAACTCGACCCTAACCATCCAACAACAACAGCATTGGCAGGCTTCGATGAAAAAGCACTAGTCGCAATATCCGAGCGTGCGCCAGATTTAGATTTTATTAGCTTTCAGATGTACGCTGATCTTCTCAATCTGCCCAAATATATAGAAGATTTTGGTTTTGATAAACCGTATTTCGTTACAGAATGGGGATCGGTTGGTCATTGGGAAGTGCATGAAACTGAGTGGGGCGCGCCAGTTGAAAATACCAGCACGGAAAAAGCCAGTAATTATTCAAAAAGCTATTCGCGAGTGCTTGAACCATATGGTGATCAGGCGATCGGCAACTATGTATTTTTATGGGGACAAAAGCAGGAAAAAACGTCTACTTGGTACGGTATGTTTTTAGCCAGTGGCGAGAAAACCGAAGCAGTAGATGTTATGCACCACATTTGGCGTGGTAGTTGGCCTGAAAACCGAGCACCTCAAATTAGCCATATTATTCTGGATCAGCAGGATGCATTTGACGACGTATATCTTCACGCAGGCAAAACATATACAGCGTCGGTCAATGTAGTTGATTCGGAGGGTGATGATATTCGTTATCTTTGGAAAATCCGTTCAGAATCAAGTTCTGACAACGTCGGTGGAGACCATGAATATGTGCCGGCAATTGTAGATGGTGTGATTAACATTCAGGATGCCGTTATTGAGCTAATCGCTCCTGAAAAATCGGGTGCTTATCGGTTATTTGTGTATGCGTTTGACGGTAATGAAAATGCGGCGCACGCGAACATTCCGTTTTACGTGAAGTAGTTCAATAAGCGCTTATATAGCTCCCCACGGGATCGTTTTTTAATGCGTAGATATATCGCAGAATAGGGCTGTTAGGAAATAAACGTTTTTAGCAGTGTTCCGTTGTTATGTATTGATTGAACGGGTCTTGAGTAATCGCTCGCTAAGTTTAAACAGCGGGCGATTTTTAATTTTTTAATGTGGTATCGAGTTGATATTATCAATAAACATGATTAAGACACTAAAATAACCTTAGTTTCTTAACTTTTAAATAGAGATGACAATGTCTGGAAAATATTATCGTAATCAACGTTTAACAGCAGCGCAATTATCGGTTTCTGAATTGCAAGCAGAAGCTAAAAGACTATTAGACAGTAAGATCCATGGCTTGTCATTTAGTCCATATGTGTCGGGGCAAGCACCTGGTACTCAAATTACAGAAAAGCAGATACACGAGCGTTTACAGTTAATTTTGCCTTACGTAAAATGGATACGCACATTTTCATGTACTCAAGGGAATGAATTAATACCCAAAATTGCAGCACAATACGGACTAAAAACGTTGGTCGGGGTTTGGTTAGATGATGATTTAGAGAACAATGACAAAGAACTTCAAAATGCAATCGACATAGCTCAAGCTGGTCACGCGAATATGTTGGCCGTAGGCAACGAAGTCATGCTTCGAGAAGAGATGACCGAGCAACAGTTGGTGGATTATATTACTAGAGCAAAACATGGCGCTCCGGGTATTCCGGTCGGTTATGTTGATGCATATTTTCTATTTGAAGATCATCCTTCGGTTGCCGATGCATGTGATGTGATATTCGCTAACTGTTATCCTTTTTGGGAAGGTTACCCTGCTGAACATGCCTTAGCATATATGAAAAATATGTATACCCGCGCTGTAAAAGTAGCAAACGGGAAACCCGTCATTGTGAGTGAAACTGGTTGGCCGGATCAGGGCAGCCCTGACAGAGCCGCTGTGCCGTCTTATGAAAACGCTATTCGCTATTTTGTGGATGCGTATCATTGGACGCAAGAAGAGGGGATTGATATGTTTTACTTCTCTTCTTTTGATGAAGACTGGAAGATTGCAGATGAAGGTGATGTGGGCGCTTATTGGGGCATATTAGATAAAGACGGAAATCATAAATATGCCAAATGAATCGGCTCAACTGACTTCTCTTGAAAAACTTATGGGTCGCAAACATGGACAAGCTATCTGTTATTCAGGTTATAGAGAAGGGCAAAACCCAAGATTAGGCATATACCCTAGTTACGCACAAATTAAAGAAGACTTATTATTATTAGCAGATTGGTCTTACCTACGACTTTATGACTGCAGCCAACATGCCGAAACAGTGTTGTCGGTTATCACCAAGGAAAACCTCGACTTTGTATTAATGCTGGGAGTGGATATTGCTGCGGAAGTTAGCAATCCAAATTGTCCTTGGGGCGCTCATTTTAGCGAAGAACAATTAGCGCTGAATCGTCAAGCGAATAACGACGATATTGATCGATTGATCGATTTAACCAGCCGCTATCCTAAACATGTATTCTCCGTGTCAATTGGCAACGAAGCGAGTGTTGACTGGACCGATCATATGGTGCCAGTTGAGCGCTTAGTGGAGTTTGCACAGCGTATTAAAAGTCAAATTGCAGTGCCTGTCACGTTTTGCGAAAATTATGTGCCGTGGACTAACAAGCTGGCTCCATTGGTCACAGAGATTGACTTTATTTCTATTCATACTTATCCCGTCTGGGAGTTTCAAAGCATTGAAAATGCACTCGAGTATACCAAGCAGAATTATTACTCAGTGCAGCATTGCAACCCGGGCGTGCCCATCGTTATTACTGAGGCAGGTTGGACTACGCAATCTAATGGCTGCGGAATAGAATCATGGAATGCGTCTGATAGCCTACAAGCTGAGTACTACCAACAACTGTTAA
>JBLHOI010000026.1:0-11664 GCA_047621375.1 Glaciecola sp. | reverse complement strand
ATCGTCGGCTGCAGATAAAACTACGGATCTGTGAATATCTTTTCTAGGCAGTAATCGTTTGATGTAAAAATTACATGTATTGGATTTACCTTTTGCTATGAGTTCGTTTGATGAATGCTGAGCCGCGCTTGCCATATCGAGCCACAAAACACCTAACAAAGAATAAGCACTGTAATGCAAGTAATCCGTTGCCGCACCGGCGATATCGACGGCATTGGTGCCTAATAATGCCTTGGAAGTTACATCCCAGTCTTGCAATAAAGTAACTGCTTGGGCTTGCCTCACGCTATCGGTCATTGCAGCGATGCGCGAGGACAACAAATTAAACGTAGCTTGCTGCATGTCGCCGCCATCGCGTGTTAATTTGCGCCCAATTAGATCTGCGGCTTGAATGCCATTGGTGCCCTCATAAAGTTGGGCAATACGGGTATCTCTAACGAGCTGCTCCATGCCCCATTCGCGCACGTAGCCGTGACCCCCATAAACCTGTATACCGATATTTGTCACTTCTGTGGCCATATCAGTCATAAAACCTTTACAAATAGGCGTTAGAAAGGCGATCACCTTTTTGGCGTCTACATGGCGCTCATCGCTGGTATATTTTTCAACGTCCATTTGTTGTGCATAGAGCATAGCAAGTGCTCTGCAACCTTCCGTCAGTGCTTTTTGAGTGAGTAGCATTTTTTTTACGTCTGGATGATGCAAAATAGCGTCTGCTTTTTGCTCTGGTTGTTGCACACCCTGTGGTGCTCTTGATTGCAAACGATCACGTGCATAGCACAGCGCTCCTTGATACGAAGCCTCCGCAGCCCCTAAGCCTTGCAAACCTACTTGGAATCGAGCGTCATTCATCATAGTGAACATGCAAGCGAGTCCTTTATTTTCTTCGCCTACTAACCAACCTTTGGCATCGTCGTAATTCATGACGCAAGTTGGACTTCCTTTAATTCCCATTTTCTTTTCGATGCTACCAACACTAACTGCGTTTTTTTCACCGGGCTCGCCATTTTCATCCAATAAGAATTTAGGCACCAAAAATAGGCTAATCCCACGCACGCCTGGAGGTGCATCAGGTAATCGAGCAAGCACGAGATGTATAATGTTGTCAGTCCAATCTTGGTCGCCACCGGTAATGAAGATTTTATTACCCGTGACGGAGTAAGAACCATCTTGTTGTGGTATTGCTTTTGAATTTAACAAAGCAAGGTCGGTTCCAGCATGGGGTTCTGTCAGATTCATTGTGCCAGTCCATTCACCACTAATCAGCTTAGGTAAATATAGCGCCTTTATTTGGTCAGTTGCGTGTTTGTCTACAGCAAGCACTGCACTCTCTGTCAACATAGTAGTTAAACGCCAACTCAGGTTTGCTGCATTAAGCATTTCATGTACTGGTATGGCCGCTGTGTAAGGCAGGTCTTGGCCATCAAAATTAGGATTACCTAACATGGCATTCCAGCCGTTTGCAATGTATTGCTTATAAGCCTGAGCAAAGCCCGTTGGTGTCGTAACTGAGCCGTCGACTAACTTGCAACCTTCCTCGTCCCCTTCACGGTTTAGCGGAGCGACAGCCTCTTCAGCGAACTTTGCTCCTTGAGCAATAATTTCGTTGATTAATTCCGCATCCATACCCTCAGCACCGATGTTCAGATAGTGCTGGTCAACGGCTAGCCAGTCGTTTAATAAGAATTGTATGTCTGCGATGGGCGCTTTAAATTGCGGCATAGGAACTCCAAAGTATGCTAATTAGAATATGTAAATGTGATGCTAAAAGTAAAATACGCGAATAACTAGAAAAAGACGACTATTTAGGCGGTTTTTGTTGGGATCCTGCTGTATCTTGCTGAGATTGCTTATCAATTATACTTTTTTGTTGTTCGTTTGTCATTACGAAACCATCTCGGTAAATAACCAGGTTATTGGGTTGGCGCCAAGCATCATGTCGTGTATCAAATGGATCAATAAATTCAATTGTCTGAATGTTTTTATCAGCCCAATTGGGTGGTTCAAGCGGTCCGTCCTCGCTAGTAAACCCGCCACTTATTTTACATGAAAACAGCATGGTTCCAGATTGAGTCACGCCGAGCAGTTGGTCAACCTCAACATTTAGTCCTGTTTGTTGCCAAGTATGTCGGTGAGCTGTGCATTGTGCGGATTCTTCTGAAATAGGATCGCCGTAAGGCAGGTCGTATTGTCCAGTTGCTTCATGCTTGGTAACTAAAAGCGTTTTTTGTACTCGAGTAAGACACCCTGCGGCGCCAACATACTCGGCATTAAATGCCTGTGCTATGCGGCACACAGGAGCAGGAGGTGGCTTTGTGCAGCCAATTAAAACGAGTACACATATAAATGTCGGAAATTTTAACACGCAATTCAACAGTTTTAGTACGAATAAGCTATACAGCGAACACTAAATTGCAATGACGTTGGAATCAAGTGATTCGAGAAAGTAAGTGTAAGATTTCGTGTATATGCTATGTGAATCGACTAATAAGCTTTATAGTGCGCGTAGAAAAATCTCCCTGAAATTCAGTAGGTATAGTAATGACAAAGTTTGTTAAGTTTTCTCCATTGGTAATTGGTGTAGTGTCCCTGTTAGGCTTCGTCATTTATTTGAATTGGCCCGCTCAAGATATGGCTGCACCGCAACGTTCTGGTGGTGCAACATCGGTCGTAATTGCAATGGCCGAAACTCAAGCCTTCCCGATAGTTGTGGAAGCTTTAGGAACAGCTGTCGCAAATGAATCAGTTAATTTAACGGCGCAACAAGCCGAGACGGTAAAATCAGTGTTGTTTGAAGATGGCGATATTGTAAAAGAAAATCAGTTGTTGATTGAGCTCAGTGACAGAGAAGAAAAGGCGCGTGTTCATGAATTGGAAATTAATATTGCCGAGGCAAAACGCCAACTGAATCGAATTAAAGGTTTAGCAAAACAGAGTGCTGCATCCGAACAATTATTAGATGAGCAAAGAGCACGTGTGGGGTCACTTGAAGCTCAAAAAGATGTTTTGGACGCTCAGTTATCTGAATTACAGGTTCGTGCACCATTCGCCGGTCGTTTAGGGATCCGCCAAGTAAGTATTGGCAGTTTAGTGCGTCCTGGAGACGTTATCTCCACGCTAGATGATTTAAGCATATTAAAAGTAGATTTTAGTATTTCTGAGCTGCATTTTGCCAGTGTGGCAAATGGTCAGAGCATAGCAGCTACTTCAATAGCATACCCGAGTGACTCCTTTACCGGCGTAATTACCAGCATAGATTCACGTATTGATCCAGTAACTCGGGCAATTCAAGTTAGGGCTCAGATACTCAACGGTGATTTGAAATTACGCCCTGGGATGTTGTTGCAAATTAATGTTGAAAAACGCGTTGTTGATGCTCTCGTTATTCCAGAAAGCGCTTTGGTACCTGAAGGAGAGTCACAATTTGTTTTTGTTGTTGACGGAGAGAGTAAAGCACGTAAAACAAAAGTCATTATTGGTCAAAGGAAACCAGGTTGGGTTCAAATACTCGATGGCATTGAAGCGGGCCAAAAAGTGATTATTGAAGGCACGTTAAAAGTGCGTGATGGCAGCGGGGTGAATGTCGTTTCGCCGATTGTTGCCACCAGTAAATATTAGGAGGCTGTATGTTACTATCCGATGTCTCCGTAAAACGCCCTGTTTTTGCATCCGTTGTTAATCTCATTCTTTTGGTGTTTGGGATCGTCGCTATTTCATTTCTTTCGCTACGTGAATATCCTGATATTGATCCACCCATTGTGTCGGTAGACACTAGCTATCCGGGCGCTTCTGCTGAAATCGTTGAAACGCGCATTACGCAGCTCCTTGAAGACCGGATTAGTGGTATTGAAGGAATGAAAAATGTTACTTCTTCAAGTCGTAACGGTCGCTCCAGCATAACCATTGAATTTAACTTAGGTCGCGATATTGATGCTGCGTCTAACGACGTTAGAGAGCGAGTCTCGCGTGCATTAAGCAATTTACCCGATCAGGCATTACCGCCAGAGGTATCTAAGTCGAGCAGTGATGAAGACGTTATTGTTTGGTACAACTTACGCAGCACTAACTTAAACACGATGGAACTAACTGATTACGCTGACAGGTTCATCATCGACCGTCTATCTACCGCAGATGGCGTCGCACGTGTTCGCGTTGGCGGCGGCAGAACCTATGCTATGATGGTGTCGGTCGACCGCAACGCGATGGCGGCTAGGGGTATTACAGTTGGTGATATTGAACGAGTGATTCGCTCCGAGAACGTTGAACTTCCTGCTGGACGTGTCGAATCAAATGACCGCGATTTTGATGTGCGAGTCGCACGTTCATTTTTGACCCCAGCTGATTTTGCTAATCTGACGATCAAGGCAGGCGCGGACGGTTTTTTAATTCGCCTCTCAGAAGTCGCAAAAGTTGAATTAGCAGCGGAAGATGATGAAACCGATTTCCGCGGCGATGGCGTCAACATGATTGGTTTAGGTATTGTAAAGCAGTCGAAGGCCAATACATTAGATGTTGCTAAAGCCGCCAAGTCGGCAGTTAAGCGCATTGCAGCTACATTGCCAGACAATATCTATTTCGTTGAAAGCTACGATTCGTCGGTATTTATCGAAGAATCTATTAATGAAGTTTACAACACACTAGCCATTGCTATGTTTATGGTAATTGTTGTTATCTATTTATTTTTAGGAAATATCAGCGCAACGTTAATACCAGCGGTAACTGTTCCTGTTTCTCTAGTCGCGGCATTCATCGTGATGTATATGCTTGGTTATTCTATCAACTTGTTGACTCTTTTAGCCTTGGTTTTAGCTATAGGTTTAGTTGTGGACGACTCTATAGTGGTGCTCGAAAACATATATCGTCGAATAGAAATGGGTGAGCCTCCGATACTGGCCGCATATAGAGGAGCCAGAGAAGTCGGTTTTGCCGTTATCGCCACAACATTAGTGTTGATATCGGTTTTCTTACCGTTAGTCTTTTTGGAAGGGAATATAGGTAGGCTATTTACTGAGTTCGCTATTGCAATTGCAGCTGCTGTTGCTTTTTCGAGTTTTACGGCATTGACGTTGTCACCAATGCTAGCATCCAAATTGCTAAAGAAAAGGGAGCGTAGTTCGGGTTTCGGGAAATGGGTAGATGTTAGTTTTAAGAAGTTAGAGCTAACATACTATAACAGTTTAACGACGACCATTAAGCAGCCAATCATGGTACTTTTAATGGTCGTTATTAGCGTTGTACTTCTTGTTCAATTACAAAGTAAAATTCCCGAGGAGTTCGTGCCTAGAGAGGATCGTGGAAACTTCTTTATATTAATGCAATCTCAAGAGGGCGCCAGCTATGAGAGCAATGCACGCAATCTAGAGGTTATTGAACAAATTTTATTACCTTATAAAGAGTCAGGTGAAGCGAGGCGCATATTAGTAAGAACACCCGGTTTTGGAGGTTCTGCTGGTATTGCCATTGTTGGAGCCGCCGGCTGGGAAACCAGAGAGCGTTCCACCTTTGATTTGATGAATGAAATTAGTGGTAAGCTCTCGCAAATTCCAGATGTTAGGGCTTTTGCTATTATGCGATCAGCCCTAGGTGGTGGTGGTTTAGGTCGACCGGTGCAATTTGTTTTGCAAGGTAATACGTATGAAGAGCTCATCAGTTGGCGTGATATTGTGATGGAAAAGGCGGCTGAGAACCCTAATTTGTTGCGTATAGATTCAGACTATAAGGAAACATCGCCACAATTATTGGTGAATATTGACAGGGATAGAGCAGCTGATTTAGGTGTTTCTATTTCGGAAGTCGGTCGTACATTGGAGACAATGCTTGGTCAAAGGCGCGTATCAACTTATCTCGACCGTGGTCAAGAGTATGATGTTGTATTGGAAGGTGATGAAGCAGATTATCGAAGTCCAAGCAGTATAGATAATATCTATGTGCGTTCTGATCGAACCGGGCAGTTGATACCAATGGACAATCTCCTGGATATTTCAGAACGAGCAACGTCTAATACACTTAACCGCTACAATCGTATGAGGGCAATAACCATTAGTGCAAATTTAGCCGATGGTTATACGGTAGGTGAAGCGTTAGCATTTCTTGAGAATATAGTAGCAACTGAATTATCCGGTGGGGTTTCAATCGATTACAAGGGTGAGTCCCAGCTTTATCAAGAGTCGGGTTCATCTTTTATATTTATATTCGCTTTAGCTTTAGCCATAACCTATTTGGTGTTAGCGGCTCAGTTTGAAAGCTGGATCCATCCTTTAGTCATTATGTTAACTGTACCACTCGCATTAGTGGGAGCATATATTGGTCTTTACCTGGCGGGCATGTCCATTAATATATATAGTCAAATTGGATTAGTAATGCTCATCGGACTAGCAGCCAAAAATGGAATACTGATTGTCGAGTTTGCCAATCAGTTGCGCGATGCCGGTGTTGAATTTGAAGAGGCATTAAAGAGGGCCTCAATGTTGCGATTACGTCCGATTGTAATGACCGGATTTACGACCGTTTTTAGTGCATTACCTTTAGTCTTAGCTACAGGCCCGGGGGCAGAATCGCGAGCAGTTATCGGTATGGTTATATTTTCTGGTGTTATTTTTTCAGCCTTTATGACCTTGTTTATTGTGCCGACAGCCTATGCGTATCTCGCTAGAGGCACTGGCTCTCCTGAGAAACGAGCGAGAAAGCTTGTTGAACTTGAGGCTCATGTGCCTTATAAAAAAGGTGAAGGCGAACTGCATGATGACACTGGCTTGTCTAAATAGGAGAGTACTCTAAGTCGGGCTCTTTAATAAGATTGCTCGGGACTAAATGAAATAATTATGAAAGGTGTACCATTATGGCACACCTTTTTTTATGCCTTGCTAACGCCGCATTCTTCAAATAAGACACACCTATTTGATGGAGACCTCAAAACAGGTGTGTCTTGTTTGAGATGCCATTATGGCACATCTTTTTTTATGCCTTGCTAACGCCGCATTCTGCAAACAAGACACACCTATTTGATGGAGACCCCAAAACAGGTGTGTCTTGTTTGAGATGATCGCTTGAATATTGTTAAGGTGCATAAAAAAAGCCCTAAATTTATTTAGGGCTTCAATATTTTATACTCACCTAGCGAACAATGACTATTCGTCTAAGAAGCTCCGCAATTGCTCAGAGCGGCTAGGGTGACGCAACTTGCGTAAGGCCTTAGCTTCAATTTGTCTGATACGTTCGCGAGTAACGTCGAACTGCTTACCTACTTCTTCTAAAGTATGGTCAGTGTTCATATCAATACCAAATCGCATTCTTAGAACCTTCGCTTCACGCGCAGTCAGTCCTGCCAATACTTCCTGAGTGGCATTTTTCAAGCTACCGCCTGTGGCAGAATCAAGAGGTTGAATTATAGTGCTGTCCTCGATGAAATCTCCCAAATGTGAATCTTCATCATCACCAATAGGTGTTTCCATGGAGATCGGCTCTTTAGCAATTTTGAGCACTTTGCGTACTTTGTCTTCAGGCATAACCATGCGTTCCGACAACTCTTCAGGTGTTGGCTCTCTACCCATTTCTTGCAGCATCTGACGTGAAATACGATTCAACTTGTTAATCGTTTCAATCATGTGCACCGGAATTCGGATAGTTCTTGCTTGGTCGGCAATTGAGCGCGTAATTGCTTGTCTTATCCACCAAGTGGCATAAGTTGAAAACTTATAACCGCGACGGTATTCAAACTTATCAACCGCCTTCATTAAACCAATATTACCTTCTTGGATAAGATCCAAAAATTGCAAACCACGATTCGTGTACTTCTTAGCAATTGAAATAACTAAACGCAAGTTTGCTTCGACCATCTCTTTCTTCGCACGGCGCGCTTTCGCTTCGCCAATCGACATTCTGCGATTAATATCCTTAATGTCTGGAATAATTAAACCGGTTTCAGCTTCCACAGCATTCATTTTGCTAACACTACGCTCAATTTCTTCTTTGAATTCAAGCAATTTTTCGACGTAAGGAGCTTTACCTTCTAATGCCTTATATAACCAATCAGTGCTGGTCTCGTTACCTGCGAATGCCTTGATAAAATCTTTTTTCGGCATTTTTGCGTTCATAACGCAGTACTTCATAATTAACCGTTCTTGAATACGAACTCGGTCCATCATGCCGCGCATATTTTTGACCATTCGATCAAATTGCTTAGGTATCAAGCGAAACTCTTTAAATACCTCACTAAGCTCATGAATTTCCTTACGTGATGCCTTGTGTGAGCGTCCTTTTGCTTCAATCACACTCATCACTTTAGTGTATTGCTTACGCAATGCAGTAAATTTTTCACGTGCAAGCTCAGGATCTACGCCAGTGTCTTCTTCTTCCTCTTCCTCATCGTCGTCGTCGTCATTGCCATCTTCATCATCAAGTTCTTTTTGAGATAATTCAGACCCAATGTGAGTAGCAGTAGGCGCTACATCTTGCTCGTTTGGGTCAACAAAACCGATGATAATATCGCTAATGCGAATCTCTTCAGCTTCGAACAAGTCCCATTGGTCAAGCAAATGCGTGATAGCTTCTGGATACTCTGCGACAGAGCATTGAACTTGGTTAATACCATCTTCAATGCGTTTAGCAATTTCGATTTCGCCTTCGCGTGTTAGTAGCTCAACTGTGCCCATTTCACGCATGTACATGCGAACGGGATCAGTTGTGCGGCCGATTTCGCTTTCAACTGTGGCAAGTGCTTGCGCAGCGGCCTCAGCAACGTCTTCGTCGGCAGTTGATTCTTGCATTAGTAACTCATCAGCATCTGGTGCTGACTCGGAAACCTTAATCCCCATGTCGTTGATCATACGAATAATATCTTCTATTTGATCAGAGTCGACAACGTTTTGAGGGAGGTGGTCATTTACTTCGGCAAAGGTTAAGTAACCTTGGTCTTTACCTTTTGCAATCAGGAGTTTTATCTGGGACTGCTTGCTCTGCACAATATACCTTACACTTAATTAGGAGTTGTTAAACGCGAACAAACTAACTACTTAAAATTAGCTTATTTTCAACCCGTTAAACGATACCGAGGAAATTAACCTCAGCTTGCTTTATCGTAGCGTCTGCGAATTCGATAGTGTAACACTAAACGACTACTTTTGACTACATATTGTTGCCTACGACTTTCCCTAGATGTGGGTTCAGATTAACTATTTTCAAGTGCTAGCATCATTAAATTTGTTATGCTGCTTAGCGGTGAACCTAGTAAATTTTTGACAAGTTACCTACTAATTTATTCAACCTTATCGGCTACTTCTGTTAAAACAGAATGACTATTTGTAATGACACGACATTCGATCCGTTTACATTTTAACTAATGCAGTTTCATCATTAATAAATTTAACTCTTGTTGCTCTTGCTCGCTTAACTCTGAGAATTTTGTTTTTGCCTCTAGCTCGTCAAGGCGAGCTCGAAAGTGCCATTTAATTAAATTTTTGAAACAATCGGTGTATAGAATTTTTATGTTTGTGTCTAAAGCTAAAACATCATTCTCTAATAATTGTGCAAGATGCCTTATATTAGGATGCTCACGAAAAGCTTCCAAAACCATCCCCGTATTTGCTTTTGGGTTTGCGTTGCAATACGAATGTAAGTCTATTAGTAACGGGATCCCCGAAATTGCTGTATTTTTTAAGGGGCTTAGTTTTACATTTGGACACTCGGAGGCTAACGCTGGGGAGTCCATCAATAATCTAAGCATCATACGCAGCGGCGATTGCTTCATTTTCTGAGGAGCTTGGTAATCCACTTTCCGCGGTGCTTTGCGACTATTAGCATTTTTTATATCTCGGGCTAGTGTTTCTTTTGCTTCTTCCCCAAATAACTTACTAAGATCAAACCGCAATAAGTCACGTTGATTCTCACCCTGAATTTTCTCTATTAAAGGCATTGCCTCTGCTTTCAACGCGGCTTTACCCTCATTCGATGAAATCGAATGTCGCTGTAACAAGTTATCAAAAAAGAATTTTGATAACGGTACTGCTTTATTTAACAAGTTCTCGAATTTGTCTTTCCCTATCTTTCTGACCATTGTGTCAGGGTCTTCACCATCGGGTAAAAATAAAAATTTCATGGCCACGCCGTCTTTCAAAAATGGCAACGCGTTTTCAAGTGCACGCCATGCAGCTTCGCGCCCAGCCCTATCGCCATCGTAGCAACAAACTACCTCAGCCGTTGATTTAAACATGGCTTGAATATGCTCAGGTGTAGTCGCAGTGCCGAGTGCAGCAACAGCATAATTAATATCAAACTGACTTAATGCCACTACATCCATATAGCCTTCAACAACTAATAAGCGATCAAGTTTGCGGTTTTTTTGGCGCGCTTGGTATAGACCAAAGAGCTCAAATCCCTTGTGAAAAATAGGTGTTTCTGGACTATTTAGATATTTAGGACCGTCGTCTTGCATTACACGGCCGCCAAATCCAACAACACGACCTCGCTTATCTCGAATCGGGAACATAACGCGGTTGCGGAAAAAATCAAACCGACGTTTGTTGTCATTCTCGGAAATTAGTTTGAGCTCGAGCAAGCGAGATTGCTTGTGTTCATCAGTACCAAATGTTTTTAATACTGAATCCCATTCTGGAGGTGCAAATCCCATATCCCAAGCTTTAACGATATCACCACTGAGCCCTCGGCCCTTCAGGTATTTGATAACTTCTGGAGCCTGGGAATGATGTTTTAACTGATGCTGAAAATATCGGGTAACCGACTCCATTAACTGATAGTCATGTTCACGCTGACTTTTTTGCTGCGCAGTCGGTGCAGTCGCACCGCCTTTTTCCCGCGGTACATCAACGCCATAGGTTTTAGCTAGTTCTTCGATTGCTTCTGGAAACTCTAAACGGTCGAACTCCATCAAAAAGCTAACTACGTTGCCTTTTGCGCCGCACCCAAAGCAGTAATAAAATTGTTTCTCCTGACTTACTGAAAACGACGGGCTCTTCTCATTATGAAAAGGGCAACAAGCTTGATGATTCTTGCCTGCCTTCTTAAGTTTTACCCGAGCATCAATGATGTCGACAATATCGCTGCGAGCGATAAGATCATCAATGAAGTCACGTGGAATACGGCCAGCCATATATCTAAGCTAGTTTAGCTTTAATACTACCACTTAATGCACCCATATCAGCGCGACCCGTTACTTTAGGTTTGAGCCAAGCCATCACTTTACCCATGTCCTGCATTGATACAGCACCTGTCGCCGCCATTGCGTCATCAATTAGTGCATTGATTTCGTCTGCAGTTAGTGGTTGTGGCAAGTACTTTTGTATAACGACAATTTCAGCCTCTTCAATGTCTACTAAGTCTTGACGACCTGCGGCTCTGAATGGCGTAATAGACTCATTGCGCTGCTTGACCATCTTGGTCAATATAGCAAGAACATCGGTATCGTTTAATTCGATACGCTCATCCACTTCGCGTTGTTTTACCGCAGCGAGTGCCATTCTCAATGTTTTTAGCGTCAATTTTTCTTTGGCGCGCATTGCATCTTTTTGAGCTTCTTTTAACGTTTCTAATAGAGTCATCGTTATATTCCCTTGATATATTTTTGTGTCGCAGAAACAAAAACGGACGTCATAAAGACGCCCGTTTTGAATTTAAATGGCTCGAAACCAGTTAAGTTCTGCTCTACAAGTT
>JBLHOI010000025.1:0-12129 GCA_047621375.1 Glaciecola sp. | reverse complement strand
ATGTTCTACTCTATGCTAAATCATCGTCTCTCCGTTGCCCCAATGCTTGATTGGACTGATCGCCATTGTCGATTCTTCCTGCGCCTACTATCTAAACATACTGTGTTGTATACAGAAATGGTGACCACTGGGGCAATTATCCATGGAAAAGGTGATTATTTGGGCTATAGCAAAGAAGAGCACCCACTGGTATTGCAGCTTGGCGGCAGTGATCCGCAAGCAATGGCCCATTGCGCTGCGATTGCAGAGCAACGAGGTTACAACGAGGTTAATATCAATGTTGGTTGTCCTTCAGATAGGGTTAAAAATGGTAGTTTTGGTGCCTGTTTAATGGCAATGCCTGAAACTGTTGCTGACTGCGTTGCGGCGATGCAGTCTTCTATTTCTATTCCAGTTACCGTTAAGTGTCGTATAGGCATAGATGATATGGATGACTACGAGGGTCTGAGTCGTTTTGTATCTCTCGTTGCAGATGGTGGATGTGAGCATTTTATTGTGCATGCTCGAAAAGCCTGGTTACAAGGATTGAGTCCAAAAGAAAATCGAGATATTCCGCCGCTAAATTATCAGCGTGTTTATGATTTAAAAGACGAGTTCTCCCAATTGAAAATCTCTATTAATGGCGGAATAACTAAACTTAAAGACGCTCAGCAGCATTTAGAGCTTGTTGATGGCGTAATGATGGGCCGTGAAATTTATTCAAATCCCTACATTTTAAGTGATGTTGACTCTATATTGTATGGCGAATCAGGCAAGGGAATAACAAGAGAAGAGGTTGTGGTAAAAATGACAGCCTATATCAAAGAGCAAGTAGCGCAAGGTTCAAAAGTTTGGCATATTGCAAGGCACGTTCTGGGTTTGTTTCAAGGACAAGCTGGTGGAAGGATTTGGCGTCGCTACTTAAGTCAAAATGGTACACAAAAAGATGTCTCTACTGATCTTTTAATGCATGCTTATGACCAAGTACTGGAAGCACAAGCAAAAGCGAGCGACTTTAAAGCCAGTAAAGTAGACAGTTAATACTCATTTCGCACAACAATCCCGCAATCAAAACAGACAAGCTTAAAATGTGGTTAATTTTACTAAATTGATTGGTGAATTTAACCAGTTGAGACCTCAATATATTCGAGAATTACTCTGTTCAAAACTTCTAATTTAATTAAATCATTGATATTATTATATAAATTATTTTTTATCAAAGTTGGCACAACAATCGCTATACCTAAGTGTCGTTGCCGAAAAGGCATTTAACTGAAGGTTCCGTAGCAGTAAGCGTAGCCAATAATTTTTAAAATTTGAGGAAAATATTATGTCTATCAAGAAAACAGTTTTAACTACTTTATTCGCTACTGCTATTGCTTTTAACGGTTCAGTGCAAGCACATGAGTCACATGTTGATCGAGTTTTATCAACAATGGTTAATCAAGCAATGGAAATTGCAAAAACAGAAATTAATAATGAAGTTCAGAAATCAATTTTTACTTCAGCTTATGACTTCACTTTTGCACTGCCGATTGATTCATCAGCACCTTCTACGAAAGTAACAATTATTGATATCGCTAACGCGAACCCGACAGAATCTGTTGTTACCGAGAAAAGCGAAGACTAATCATTGGCTTAGTCGCTTTGCGATTTTTTCGTTCGCTAGGGAGAGAGTCATGTTAGGTCATATTAATCTTATTGGTTTGCTTGCAACACCCGTACTACTTTACATAAGTAGTGCTGTTGTTGTGGTATGCCTTGAGCATTTCAAGTTAATTACGTCTAACAATAGTTAATATTATAAAGCCCACATTTGTACTTAGTATTTTTGCACTATTATAAAATTATATATTAAAGAGGTATTTACAATGAAAACAGTTATCAATGATAAAAGATTATTTAGAGACGCAGATCGGGCTATTATTTCAGGTGTATGCGCTGGCGTGGCAAAATATCTAGATATCGATCCGCTTTGGGTTAGAGTTGGTGCTATCGTCAGTATGATATTTGTAACTGTACCAACGGCATCAGCTTACGTTTTAGCAATCCTTTTGTTGCGATACAAGTAAATAGGCTTGTACAATATGACTTTAAGAGTCTAGTTGTTGTTTTCAGCCGTTTAAATTGCAGTGGTTGTTTCGGCTCAGGTTAACAAGCGTCAAAGGATATTTATGACAAAGTTTTTTTCTACTAAAACAATTTTTGCGAGCATTTTCATTATCGTTATGTTGTTTGTATTACTTGGTTTTTGGTGGAGTTTTGCCCCAGACACGTTTAACGTGCGCAAAAATGCACAAGACATGGCCGCGCAAAAAGGTCATCAAGTGGTAACTGGTTACACAACAACATCAACACTCATAAAAGTCACTGAAGTGATGTTGTATAAAAACGGTGGATACATTACTAACGATGTGCTGCCGCCAGGTATTTTTATGGACAATATCCCAGCATGGGAATTTGGTGTTCTAGAAATGAGCCGAGATCTCGCACTTTCGATGCGCAAAGATTTCAGTCGCTCTCAATCACAGTCACTTGAAAGTCCGCAATTGGTGCAGGCTCAACCTTACTATAATAATGATAGCAATCGTTGGATCCTGCCTTCCTCTGAATCTCGATATGAAAAAGCGGTAGAGCAACTTTATTTGTATCAAGTTGAACTCGGTAGTATAACAAGCTCAAATACCCAATTTTATGCAAGAGCCGACAATTTACGTGATTGGTTGAAGCAGGTGGAAAAGAGACTAGGAAGCTTGTCACAAAAATTAAGTGCTAGTGTGGGGTCCGATGTTATTAATACTGAATTAGCCGGCGATCCATCAGCAACTCAGTCAACACCTCAAAGCCCAGTCGTTAGAAATAAAACCAGTTGGTTCAAATTAGATGATAATTTTTACGAGGCGCGTGGAGCAAGTTGGGCTCTGTTGCACTTTTTACAGGCAATTGAAGTTGATTTTCGAGATGTGTTGGAAAATAAAAACGCAACAATAAGTTTGCGTCAGATTATCCGTGAATTAGAAGCAACTCAAGAAGCGCTGTATACACCCATTATACTTAATGGAGACGGCTTTGGTATGTTAGCTAATCACTCGCTGGTAATGGCGAACTATATTTCAAGGGCGAATGCTGCTTTAATTGAATTATCAGAATTATTAAATCAAGGATAAAATATGAAAAAGTCACTTTTGGGTTGTGCATTACTCGCAGCTGTCGTTGTTGCTCCTGTGCAGGCCGATACACTATTGGGCGCTTATGTCGGAGCTCAGGCATGGAATATGGGCACAGACGGTGGTTTTTCGAATCAAGAATCGTCGCTAACTAACTTTGCCTTTGATGATAAAACAAATGGTGCTTTTTACGTAGCACTAGAGCATCCGGTACCACTCATACCAAATATCAAAGTAAGTAGAACGGTATTGGACACGGCAGGTGTTACGACACTTGCGACAGAGTTCGAGTTTAACGGAACTTTGTATGGTAATAACACTATCCTTAATACCGATATTGAAATGACCGGTACGGACTTTATTTTATATTATGAAATACTCGATAACGACCTAATTAGCATCGATATTGGTATCAATGGTAAGTACCTCGATGGCACTATTATGGTTTCTGAGGCCACTGGCAATAGAATGACGTCGGAAGATTTCTCTGGTGTGATACCAATGGGTTACGCAAAAGTAGAACTTGGTTTACCTTTTACTGGTTTAGGCTTATATGCCGAAGGCAGTTTTTTAGCCATTGATGATAGTACAGCGTCTGATTTTCAAGCTGCGTTGACTTATAGTTTTGTTGAATCACTGGCTTTAGATATGAGCTTGCAAGCTGGCTACAGGGCCGTGAAAATAGAGCTTTCTGACATAGATAATATTTATTCTAACCTAGAGTTTTCGGGTGTATTTATAGGGCTAGAATTCGACTTTTAAAAAAGACCATTTTTTTACTTGGTTTTTAAGTCCAAAAAGTAATAAAAAATCTGATTTAATTCTTTCAAGTTATGACAGAAAGTCGTTAACCTACGCGAGTACTAGCTAAGGTTAACGATTAATGACAACAAATAACGGCAATAACAGTTTTTCAGCATTAACACAAGAGCAACTCCAGTTGCTTTCAGGTGCCGCCTCATCCCTAAATAAAGAGCAGCTCATTTGGGCTAGTGGCTTTTTAGCAGGCTTATCGGGGTCTGTGAGTACACTGCAAATTCCAGCTTCAGTTGAAACGACTAAACCGGCTGCTTCTGTGCCTACATTGACAATACTTTATGGGTCGCAAACGGGCAACTCTAAAGGTGTTGCCAATAATTACAAAGCGTCTGCACTTGAGCAAGGTTATCAAGCGAATGTAGTCAGCATGAGTGACTATAAACCACGCCAATTGAAAAATGAAACTCACCTGGTCGTTATCGTAAGCACGCATGGTGAAGGTGATGCACCTGATGACGCCGTCGAGCTATTTGAATTCTTAGCAAGCAAAAAGGCACCGAGAGTACCTAACCTCAAATTCGCGGTCGTGGGTCTTGGTGATACTAGCTACGAGTTTTTCTGCCAAACCGGCAAAGACTTCGAAACGCGTTTGCTCTCTCTTGGCGCAACTGCGTTAGTTGAGCGTTTAGATTGTGATGTCGATTATGACGCGGCTGTTGCCGATTGGACGGTTTCATTAAATGCGAAGTTGAGAGATGAGTTAACGCCTGTTGTAACCGAGAAAATCATCAATTTGACTCCTGCAGCCAATGCCGTAGCTGAGTCTCTTTACAACAAGAAAAGTCCTTTTGCGGCTAATTTAAGTGCAAGCTTAAAAATAACGGGGCGTGATTCGGTTAAAGATATTCGGCATATTGAAATTTCATTAGAAGACAGCGGAATTATTTATAAGCCAGGTGATGCATTAGGTGTTTGGTTCAGCAATGATGAAGCAGTTGCGCAGCGTATTTTATTTGCGACATCAACTAATGCTGAGGATAAAATAATACTCGCAGATTCAGAGAGTACTCTACTGGATGCGTTAATCAATAAATTAGAATTGACCTTAAGTTATCCTGGTTTTGTAAAGTCTTACCAGGCTGAAACTGGCCAAGCAGAATTGGCTGAGTTGATGGCAGATAAGGCTGTATTAAGAGAATATCTTTCAGTTTCCCAAATTGTTGATATTGTTGAAAAGTATCCAGCAAAAATAACATCCCAAGCATTAGTGAACGCGCTTAGACCTATAGTGCCAAGACTCTATTCAATAGCATCAAGCCAAGCAGAAGTTGAAGACGAAGTGCATTTAACCGTCGCTCATATTGAATACGAAGCTAACGGCTTTACCCATCAAGGCGGTGCATCCGGATTCCTATCGACTCGCTTGGAAGAGGGCGATAATCTGCACGTTTATGTTGAAAATAATGATAACTTTAGATTGCCAGCTGATCCGACAATACCAATTATTATGGTTGGTCCCGGCACCGGCATTGCTCCATTTAGAGCTTTCATGCAAGAAAGAGATTCAACAGAAGCTGAAGGTAAAAATTGGTTGTTTTTCGGTAATCCTAATTTCACTCAAGATTTTCTTTATCAAACTGAATGGCAGGGATACTTGAAATCAGGTTTGTTGAGTAAAATAAGTTTAGCGTTTTCGCGTGACCAAGCGAACAAAATTTATGTACAAGACAGATTAAAAGAAAACGGCAAAGAAGTGTTTGAATGGTTAGAGCAAGGAGCCCATTTTTATATTTGTGGTGACGCTTTAAGAATGGCGAAAGATGTTGAAACAACATTATTAGCACTAGTTGCTGAACATGGCAATAAAACTGAGGCACAAGCAAAAGAATACGTAACCAACTTACGTAAATCAAAACGTTATCAGAAGGATGTTTACTAATGGGTGATGACAACAAGTTCAAGGTTGAAGGTAAACTTTCTGATAACGAACGATTGAAAGGTCAGAGTAGCTTACTGCGTGGCACTATTTCCGATGATTTGACAGATGATGTGACTGGCGGATTCACGGCGGACAATTTTCAACTCATACGTTTTCATGGAATGTATCAACAAGACGACCGTGATATTCGTGCTGAACGAATGAAGCAAAAGCTAGAGCCTCTGCACAATGTGATGCTGCGAGCTAGGCTGCCCGGTGGTGTTATTCAGCCTCATCAATGGCTTGTTATTGATAAGTTTGCGGCGGACTATACAATGTATGGCAGCATTCGCTTAACAACGCGTCAAACTTTCCAATTTCATGGCGTGCTAAAGCCAAATATGAAGTTGATGCACCAAACATTACACAAAGCCGGAATCGATTCTATTGCAACCGCAGGTGACGTAAATCGTAACGTGTTGTGTACATCTAACCCAATTGAGTCGCGAGTGCATAAACAAGCTTGGGATTGGGCAACCAAAATCAGTGAACATTTATTACCGAAGACTAATGCGTATGCTGAAATTTGGTTAAATGGCGAAAAGGTGGAGTCAACGCAAGAAGACGAACCTATTCTAGGTAAAAACTACTTACCGCGTAAATTTAAAACAACCGTTGTAATACCGCCGCAAAATGATGTTGACGTGCACGCTAATGATTTGAATTTTGTTGCGATAGCACAGGATGGCGAACTGATTGGTTTTAATGTACTTGTTGGTGGTGGTTTAGCAATGACCCATGGCGACCAAACCACGTTCCCACGTAAAGCAGATGATTTCGGATTTATATCGTTAGATAAAACATTAGCTGTTGCCGAAGCGGTGTTATCAACTCAGCGCGATTGGGGCAATAGAGTTAATCGTAAAAATGCGAAAACTAAATATACGCTAGAGCGTGTGGGTGTTGAAAACTTTAAAGCGGAGGTCGAAAGTCGTGCTGACGTGAAATTTGGACCAAGCAGAGCTTACGAATTCACCAGCCGAGGCGATCGCTTTGGGTGGGTTGAAGGTATTGATGGTAAACATCACCTAAGCTTATTTATTGAAAATGGGCGAATCAAAGATCACCTAAGTAAAACACTAAAAACAGGCTGCGCAGAAATCGCGAAAATACACAAAGGCGATTTCAGAATGACAGCTAATCAAAACTTAATTATTGCTGGTGTAGCCGAAGAAGACAAAGCAGAAATAGAGGCCTTAGCCGTTAAGCATGGTTTAATGGAAGCCGGAGTATCAAACCAACGCAAAGATTCAATGGCATGTGTTTCCTTACCGACCTGTCCACTTGCAATGGCTGAAGCTGAGCGTTATCTACCTGCAGCGGTTACCGAAATTGAAGGCTTACTTGCGAAGCATGATATGCAAGACGAAAGTATCATTTATAGAGTAACGGGTTGCCCGAATGGCTGCGGTCGCTCAATGTTGGCTGAGGTGGGTTTAATAGGTAAGGGACCTGGCAAATATAACTTCTATATTGGAGGGGATCGACAAGGTACAAGAATTCCTCGTATGTACAAAGAAAATATTACCGACACCGAAATTATGGGCCATCTAGACGAATTAATTGGTCGTTGGTCTACAGAGCGAAATACCTGTGAATCGTTTGGCGACTATGTGATAAGGGCTGGTATTATTGCACCTGTCTTAGATTCTCCTAGGGACTTTTATGAGTAACTTGGCACGTAAGTTAAGGTCCAGGGAAGCACTTGATTTTAATATTGAGGCCGAGCATCTCGCTAGCGTAAATCAAACGCTTGAAGGTATGCCTGTGCGAAAGCGAGTGGAATGGGCGTTAGATAATTTACCTAATAATTATATGGTGTCTTCTAGTTTCGGAGCTCAGTCAGCAGTGATGCTGCACTTACTTAACGAAGTTGCACCAGGTATGCCAGTCGTACTCACTGACACCGGTTATCTATTTCCTGAAACCTATCAATTCATTGATGAAATGACGAAGCGGCTAGATCTCAATTTACATGTGTATTCGGCTGAGCTAAGTTCTGGCTGGCAAGAAGCTCGACATGGAAAACTTTGGGAGCAGGGCCTAGAAGGTATTGAAACATATAATAAATTGAATAAAGTTGAACCAATGAAGCGTGCAATTGACGAGTTAGAGATCAAAACTTGGTTTGCGGGCTTGCGCAGAGACCAATCTGATTCACGCGAAAAATTAAAGGTGCTGCACAAGCAAGCCAAGCAATTTAAATTCCATCCAATACTTGATCAATCAAACAAGCAATTGCACGAATACCTAAAAACTAATCAATTACCCTATCACCCTCTATGGGAAAAAGGATTTGTATCTATTGGCGATTGGCATACGACGGTCGCGTTAACAGATGGTATGGCGGAGCAGGATACGCGGTTTCATGGTTTGAAAAGAGAATGTGGGTTGCATGAATTTGGTGATGGAGATGGTATTTAAGAAAAGCGAACTTATGAAAGGAAGTGACCCTCACGTTCATACCGAGTAGTGCGTTAAAAGCCAGTGTTTGTCGCTGGTTTATTTATTCGAACAAGTTACTAACTTCTATTTTTGTTGACCTGGGTTTATTTACTCATTTTATACTAAAATTTATTTGCAAAGTTGTCGCTGATAATACCTAAAAGCAGTTTTTTATTGTTGGGTTATCTTCAATTTTACTACCGCATTGCTTATTTTTTGTATTAACTGTTTAATTAAGTGCTTAAAGCTACAAATATTTAACCGTTTTGTCGTATAACTGTAATATAACTGTAATATTTGTATGATTCTACTTGAATATTGGCTTATCAATGCATATACTCAATCTACTGTTAATTCACCGAGAACTGATATGAAGTATTTAAAAGTCATCATGTTAATAACAGTTTCTGCCATCGCAATGTCTGCGAATGCAAAGTCCGGTGAAGCTAAGTTGTTCAATTGCATGGATAAGTCTACATTCGAAGTAAGCAGCGAATGTATGAGTAAACAAATAGCATCAAATTTAGTCTTCAAACGAGCTCAAGAAGCTGTATTTCAACAAGCCAGCGATGTAAGTGATAGAGCAATAGCTACTATAACTTTTAATCCTAAAACAATGTCGATTGATGTTGTGGCTCATAGAGATGCTTATTTAGCTAAAAACTAAAAACGCAAATTTAGTATACAAAAACCTCCCAATTGGAGGTTTTTTTGTGTCTATATAACGTAGAAAATACAACTCATGTTACCTTATTGCTTGTTATATTTATTCTTTAACCATCCCTAAACGTCGCATTAGCAAAATAGTTGATTAACCGTGTTTGAAGTAATAAGAATAGCCAACTCTGCCAGGAGTATTTCGGTTCAAAAGTCCTGCCAGTGACCAATATCAATGACTTATTGTAATAAGTGGCTGATAACTACATCACAAATTACTAATAACGTCGTTTCCAATTGCCAATTTTGTAAGAGACTATACAGTTTAGAATAAGCAAAAATAACGATGTTTGTTCAGATGCTTTTTTACCCGTATTCTTAAGCATATTAAATGCAAGTTTTACACAAAGGATTACTATGTCAATCTACGAAATAAAACATCCTCTCATTCAGCATAAAATTGGTTTGATGCGCGCTTATGGTGTTAGCAGTAAAGATTTTAGAGAACTGGCCAACGAAGTTGCCAATTTGCTCACCTATGAGGCTACGCGAGACTTAGATATCGAAAGTATCGAAATTAAAGGCTGGACCGGCGCGCCTATCGCGGTAAACCAAATTAAAGGTAAGAAGATCACAGTTGTGCCTATACTCCGCGCTGGCTTAGGTATGCTAAACGGTGTTTTGAGCTTGGTTCCTAATGCTAAAATTAGTGTGGTAGGTTTATATAGAGATGAAGCAACTTTGCAACCTGTGGCTTATTTCGACAAAGTAGCTAATGACATTGACTCGCGCATCGCTATGATTGTTGATCCAATGTTGGCAACAGGCGGGACCCTAATAGCGACGATTAATTTACTTAAAAGCAAAGGTTGTCAGCATATTTTGGGTTTGTTTTTGGTCGCTGCTCCTGAGGGAATAGAAGCAATGGTAAAAGAACATCCTGATGTCGACATATATGTCGCTTCGATTGACGACAGACTAAATGAGCATGGCTATATATTGCCCGGTTTAGGTGATGCGGGTGATAAAATTTTTGGTACGCGCTAGTTTGTAATACTAATCCTGTGTATTTTTTTACAATTATGCAAGGTTAGCGTTGGAAGAAAGAAAGAGGAGAGGGCAGCAAACAGGAGGGCAAGGAATAAAACGCAGGCAATTAATTGAGGGTACCAATAAACAAAAAAGGGATCTAATTAACTTAGATCCCTGTGAGCTTGGCAGTTTATGCTTCAGCATTCTTATCAATTAGACGCTATAGTTAGGCCGACTGCGGCTCTAAATAAAAGGAATACATTGTTCTCCATTTCTGTTTTTGAAGAGCGAGTGTTTGTTTCAATTCCTTGTATTTGAAATCAAGCTCTAAACGCTCATAAGTAGCTTGTAAATTTTTCTTCTTCATATTGACCAAACGCTTCTTAGTCGCATAATATTCAACCATGCGATGCATCAATATGTCGTATTCATGTTGAATTTTAGCAACAATTTCTTCTGCGTTTGGTAAGTGTATTGCCTTGTCTTGTGCATATTTTAACTGCATTTCTAATTTAGCTTTTTCAATCCGTTCTTCAGGGCACGTTCGTAGGTTGGTCGTCAGCCCCAGAAATGATAAGCCTTTGATCAACCACTTAGTTGGGTCAAACTGCCACCACTTCACGCCGTTTCTATAGTCATATTCAAAGATGTGATGAAAATTATGATAACCCTCTCCAAAAGTGAAAAAAGCTAACATACCATTATCTCGCGCTGTATTTTTATCAGTAAAGGGACGCGAGCCCCACATGTGTGCTAATGAATTAATGAAGAATGTAACATGATGAACCAACACAATCCTAGTGATGCCGGCAAGCAACATCATCCCTAAGATATTACCGTTCAACCAACCCAACAACGCAGTAATACCAAAATTAGATACCAAAACAATGGGTAAATAATATTTGTGTTGCCACATAACAATTTTTTCTTTCTGCAAATCTTTGCAATTATTATAGTCAGTGTAGCGAGTCGCCTGATATTCGCGCAACATCCAACCCATATGCGAAAACCAAAATCCCCTAGTAGCCGAATAGGGGTCGGCATCATCAACATCAACGTGTTTATGATGAACGCGATGATCAGAAGACCAATGCAAAATACTGTTCTGCACAGTCATTGCACCGCCGACGGCTAAAATGAATCGAACAACGGGATGTGCGCTGTACGTTTTGTGTGACCAAAGACGATGATAACCAGCAGTAATCGACATGCCAGTAAAATAAAATAAGAAGATAGCTGAACCTATTTCAACCCAATCGAAACCGTAGGTCAGCGCCCAAATTGGTGTGCCTACCAATGCGATTAGCGTAAGAACACTAAAGATTAAAACGTTGGTAATTATAAATGGGGGTTTTTTCAAGAGATGCCTTTTTATTTGAGCTTACAACTGTACGCTAATTTAACTTTTGTTGGCATACTTGGCAAGAAATAAAGTTCTGAAAATTACATATTTTGTTGTATTCTATTGTCATATGAATAGACAAGAACAAAAACTTCAAACAAGACAACGTATAGTTGATGCAGCATTTAGTTTATTAAATGAAGATAAAAGTTTGTCTGCAATGAGTTTGCGCGAGGTAGCTCGTGAAGCAGGCATTGCCCCAACCTCTTTTTATAGACATTTTACTGATATTAATGAGCTAGGTCTGACGCTGGTTGATGAGGCCGGCTTGGCCCTGCGCCAGCTCATGCGTCAGGCTAGGCAGCGATTTGAAGCTGGGGGAGGTGTAATAGATATCTCAGTCGATACGTTTATGGAGTTCATTACCGATAATAAAAATGTATTCCGTTTATTGTTACGTGAGCATACAGGCACCTCTGGAGCATTTCGAGCTGCTGTTGCCAGAGAAATACAACACTTCATTGAAGAGTTAAGTGATTATGTTGTATTGCAACTAAAACTACCCAGAAACATTGCGATCATGCAAGCAGAGGCAATGGTTAAACTCGTATTCAGCGCAGGGGCCGATGCCCTTGATTCTGATAAGCCGTCGGTTGTGGAAATTGCAAAACGGGTCAAACTTCAACTTCGGTTTGTACAACTTGGCGCGGTAAAATATGCGTCGAGGTAAATAAATTTATACTGAGAATTTGCGCTCTAAATAGACACCA
>JBLHOI010000024.1:0-12488 GCA_047621375.1 Glaciecola sp. | reverse complement strand
AGTTTGCGCCGGACTTCCTACTTGCAGAGCGCTAACAGCCGTCCATAACCCTGTTCCTTTTTGTCCAGCTTTGTCCATAATCACGTCAACAAGTGCCGCACCCGTTTCAGGATCAATCTGATCTAATACTTCTGCACTAATTTCAATAAGGTAGCTATTTAATTCACCCTTATTCCATTCTCTATATGTTTGTGCAATTTCTTTAGGGCTCATATCGAGGCCATTGCGCATAATGTGATAAGCCTCGCAAATAAGCTGCATATCAGCGTACTCGATGCCATTGTGAACCATCTTCACATAATGCCCCGCGCCAACAGGACCGATGTAAGTGGTGCATGGTTCGCCTTCTATGACTGGCTTACCCACCTCATAAGACTCAATGGGCAAGCTTGTCTTCGGATCAACTTTCGCCGCTATCGCTTTCCAAATAGGCTCAATACGGGTCCATGCATATGGATCGCCTGATGGCATAAGTGAAGGACCAAAACGAGCTCCAACCTCACCTCCAGAGACTGCTGTGGAGAAAAATATAAACTTGCCCTTGTATTTTGCTTCCCGCTCGACCGAGTCAGTCCATAGGCTATTTCCTGTGTCCACAACAATATCGTCGGCTTGAACACCGGCATCAATTAAGTGATGACAAACATGGTCAACAGGCTCACCAGCGGGGACAGAAACTATAATGGTATGAGGCGCTTTTAGATTCTTAAGCAATTCAGTATACGAACGACAGCCGACAACTCGTGGTTCAGGGGTTTTTCGTTCTAATTCGTCCTGACTTAAGATATGGTCTACTTTACTCTGATCGAGATCAAAGCAAGCCACTTTATAGCCATTATCAACTAAATTAAGCGTGAGGTTTTTTCCCATCACTCCCAATCCTATAAACCCTATATCACATAAGGTTGATGCTTCATTTTTTTCGGGATTTGCGGATGATGCACTCATGCATAGTTCTCTTGACTGTTTATCGAAGCAGGATCATACCATTCAAAGCACAACCGGATAAACAGCTTTACGATTTCTTTTATATCCGTAACCACTTATACAGCGACCAACGTAGCCTCAATCATTCAGCTTTAACAAACAAAAACTACGCGATTTCATCATGAACAGCGGACTGACTTGATGCGAGCCATATTGCGCAACATCATTTTGTGCTGTATCCAGCACACATTTCCAATCTTTAGTATTCAACAACAACGGTAAATTAAATTCTACATTTTCCTTTGAACTGTTAACAATATAAAGCCACTCTTGATAAACGACGTCAGACGGCCGGCCTAATGAGCTAGTATCACCCACTAAGTGCAATGCGAAACAGTGATGACTATCATTAGTCCAGTCTTGATCGCGCTTAAATGTGCCGTCTACCCGATACCAGTTAGTCGTTTGAATATTAACTTCATTATCAAATTGATCATCTTCAAACATCATTCGGCTTAGCAAAGGGTTGTTTTTTCGTAGTGCAATTACGTATTGGCTAAACGCGAGAAACTTTAACTGCTTTTCATCTAACTGCCAATTTAACCAATTCAGTTCGTTGTCCTGACAATATGCGTTGTTGTTGCCTTTTTGCGTGCGGCTCAACTCATCACCCCCTAATATATGCGGGGTTCCTTGAGATAGAATTAAAGTGGCAAACAAATTGCGTTTTTGCTTTTCACGCAAAGACACAATAGCGATGTCAGTTGTTTCCCCTTCTACGCCATAATTATCACTCAGGTTATGATTGTGGCCATCATGATTTTCTTCTAAGTTTGCAAGGTTATGCTTTTGTGAATAGCTAACCAGATCATGTAAGGTAAAACCGTCATGATAAGTTACATTGTTAACACTCGTTTGCATCGGTCTAACGCCTTTTGGAAAAACGTCTCTAGAACCCATAAAGCGAGTAGCAAAACTGGCTTTCAAACCTGTATCTGAGCGCCAAAATCCGCGTACTGTGTCTCTATATTTGTCATTAACTTCAAGCCAGTAATCTGGGAATTGACCCAATTGGTAGCCGCCAGGGCCGATGTCCCAAGGCTCAGCTATCATAACAACACTTTTAAGGATAGGATCTTGTCTGAGTATTTTGAATACCGCCGCATCTGCATGAAAATCGAGTGGCTCACGGCCTAAAGAGGCAGCCAGATCAAACCTAAACCCGTTAACACCTATTTCAGTTACCCAATATCGCAATGAATCCATAATAAGGGTCATCATGTAAGTACTTGCGGAATTCACTGTATTACCGCAACCAGAGTAGTTAATATAAGTTGCTGTGCTTAACTCGTCATTTTTAGTTTGTAAGTATGCATGTTTGTGACAAAAACCTTTAAAAGATAATATATTGCCCGGCTCGCCACTTTCAGCCGTATGATTAAAAACAACATCCAATATGACTTCAAAACCTGCTTTTTGATACTCACTCACCATATGCTTGCATTCAGCTAGCGCATCCTTCACGCAGTATCTAGGATCGGGACTAAAGAAATTAATAGGATTATATCCCCAATAATTAGTAAGGCCTTTCTCCGTAATAAAAGGTTCCGGCATAAAAGCAAAAATCGGTAAAAATTGAATGCAGGTAACGCCTAATTCTTTTAAATACCCCAAAACACTGGGATGGCATGCACCTAAGTAAGTCCCTTTATGCTCAACTGGTACATCGGGATGTAATTGTGTAAGCCCTTTGATATGGGCTTCGTATATAATCCTATCTTGCTGAGCGCTACTTTTATGATCATTATTTACAAGCTCACGCAAACTAGACAAGATAGTGCCAGAAACATCGATGTTCGCCGCGCAGGCAGTAACAATTGACTTTGGAATGAAGGCTTGGTTGTCCATAACAGACTGGCCTAAAATAGACGTAGCTTCGCCTAAGTAAGCCTCCCGATCCCAATTCAATTCATGGCTTAATTGTTTTGCGTAGGGGTCAATAAGTAGACGTCCTAAGTTCATCTCCGAATTGACTTTACTTTGCGGTTTTGAATTCACTCTGTAGGCATATTTCTGCCCTTCTTTGATGCCTTTAATAAAGCCAAACCATTTTGACTGCATACGCTGTTCAAGCTTTATTTGCGCCACTTCGTAGTCGGCTTCATCGAACAAGCATAAGTAAATATCCTGCGCATCAGGGCAGTAAATTGAGAAGTTGCAACCATCGCTCTGCAAAGTTGCACCGAATGGAGATACTTGACCGGGTAATAGGCTAAACTCATGACTAGACAATATTTCAAACATAATTAGGATCTATTCCACTGCAACATAATGACGCTTAATGGCGGCAACGTTAATACGACAGAGTAAGCACAATCATTCCATGGCTTATGTTCACTTTTGCATACCATGTTATTTGATGAAAGGTAGCCACTACCGCCAAATTCAACATTATCCGTATTCAAAATGAGAGAATAATTCCCTTGTTTTTCTACACCAACACGGAATTTATCTCTTGGTGTAGGTGTGAAGTTTGCAATCGCCACTACTTGTTCGGTGTTACTTGCGTTTCGACGAAGCAAGGATACTACCGATTGTTCTGCATTGTTATGATCTATCCATCGAAATCCTGAGGGATCATGATCGCATTCATACAGTGCGGGGGTTGCTTGATACGTTTTATTTAACGTTTGATATAGCTTACTGATGCCCAAATGGATAGGATGCGACAACAAATGCCAGTCGAGCGAAATATCATGATTCCATTCACGGTCCTGTGCAAATTCATTACCCATAAACTGTAATTTTTTTCCAGGGTGGGCGAACATAAAGCCATAGTATGCGCGCAAATTAGCCGCTTTTTGCCACGCATCGCCTGGCATTTTTTGCAGCATTGAGCCTTTGCCATGAACCACTTCGTCATGCGAAATAGGCAGTATAAAGTTTTCATCGAAGCCATAAACCATACTAAAGGTCAGCTCTGAATGATGAAAACCTCGATAAGCCGGATCCTTAGCAATGTAATGCAATGAATCGTGCATCCAGCCCATATTCCATTTAAAACCAAAACCAAGGCCGCCGGCGTCTGCAGGCCTAGATACCCCAGAAAATGAAGTTGACTCCTCAGCAATGGTCATCGCCCATGGGTATTTTGCATACACTTCTGTATTCATCCATCGCAACAAACTGATGGCTTCATAATTATGATTACCACCATCTACATTTGGGATCCATTCGCCGTCTTTACGCGAGTAATCTAGGTATAGCATGGATGCAACCGCATCTACTCGAATACCATCGACATGATATTTATCAAACCAAAATAACGCATTTGCTACCAAAAATTGGCGTACTGTTTGTTTACCGAAATCATAAATACATGAATTCCAATCTGGGTGCCAACCTTTGCGGGGATCCTCATATTCATACAAATTAGACCCGTCAAAG
This sequence comes from Glaciecola sp., assembly GCA_047621375.1. Taxonomy (GTDB): domain Bacteria; phylum Pseudomonadota; class Gammaproteobacteria; order Enterobacterales; family Alteromonadaceae; genus Glaciecola. The sequence goes on along the minus strand of JBLHOI010000024.1, from coordinate 8,114 downwards.
CGCGCTAAACCATGACCATCTTCAGGAAAATGTGCTGGCACCCAATCGACAATCACGCCGATACTATTCTGATGACAGGTATCAACAAAAAACTTGAAACTATCGGGTTCGCCAAAGCGGCTGGTTGGTGCAAATAGACCGACCGGTTGGTAGCCCCAAGAACCGTCAAATGGAAATTCTGATACAGGTAATACCTCTATATGCGTATAGCCCATATCTTTTACATATTCGACTAACTCATCAGCAAGCTCTTCGTAGGTAAAATAACGTTGTTCTGTATTTCCAGGCTTACGCCATGAACCTAAATGCACCTCATAAATACTCATTGGTGTTTTATAGTGATTAATATTTTTTCGCGTTAACCAATCGTTATCTTTCCACTCGTAAGCAGTTTGATCGTAAATTACCGAGCAATGTGAAGGATACTGTTGATGATGAAAGCCCAAAGGGTCAGCTTTGTCTGGTAATTGATGTCCAGAAGCGTCTTTGAGAGAATATTTATATTGTTCACCTGCTTTTAGACCTGGGATAAACAACACCCAATAACCTAAATCAGTTTTTTGCATAGGATGTGACAAGCGATTCCAGATATTAAAATCACCAATAACGGATACCGCTGAGGCATTTGGTGCAAAAACAGCAAAACGAACACCTGATACACCTTTCGATTCTGCTAATTGAGCACCAATTTGCTGATATAAGTTCTCTGGCTGATGATCAACAAAATGCACAGCATGATAGGCTTCCACTTGAAATTGGTACGGATCAATAGAGCGATATTCTCCCGAGGCATATTCAGCTAAAACTGCGTAGATGAAATCATCTTCTGTCGGTGTTTTAAATTCACCAACAAACATACCATCGGAGCCTAATTTTAATTCTACCAATTTTTTATTATGCTTAGCACAATAAAGAGTCACTTTATTGGCCTCTGGTATCCAGAGAGTAACGCTGGTCTTTGTTTTTACTTGCTTAGGCCCTAAAATCTCAAAAGGGTGCGCACAATTTCCATGCGTTAATTCCGAATAACTCGCCATACTCGCTCCATTATTTATTATATTTTACTAGCAACTGACCGTCGATTAGTCAAGTTTTTAGTTAAAGTACGAATACTATCATCTTCAAAAATATCCTCTAAATTACGCGACAATTTTCGCTTCCAATTTGGATATTCATTAAACGTCCCTGGTATATTTATCGGCTGATCCATTTGCAACCAATCTTCCAACTGCAAACTTAACAGAGCACTAGAGCCGGATGCCATATGGGTTTGCATTCCATAGTTAAGCTCGGTTGTCATACCTACATCGTTTACATTGCGACTAATGCTACTTGAAATTGAATGATGCCCATGCAGGGTATTTAATATGTGTTGTTTGTTGGCGTGCCTAACATCATAAAGCGTCGATAAAACATCAGCATTTGGGTATAAGCCCACTTTTCTACCTAAAGCAAGGTCATTACAATGCCAATATCCAATCAAAGTAGGCATATCATGCGTTGTTAGCGTTGACATAGACTGTTCTGGGTAATGATCGGGAGCATAAAACCCACCATCCTCAGCCTGTTCAAAGAAGAAAACGCGATATGAGTGTATGCCATTGTCAGCTAACTTAGATCGTAACTCTTGGGGCACAGTACCTAAGTCCTCGCCAATCACTAAACTTTGATTGCGCTGACTTTCTAGCGCTAATATGCCTAATAGATCTTCAACGGGGTAACAAACATAACCACCTTGACTCGCGTGATCACCTTTGTATACCCACCATAAACGCAATAGAGCCATAACATGGTCAATCCGCAACGCTCCAGAAGCATGCATATTAGATGAAAACAAATCGATAATCGGTCGATAAGCTTGTTCGTATAGCTTAATGGGATCCATCGGTGGTAATCCCCAGGTCTGCCCAAGCGGTCCCAATGCATCTGGCGGCGCACCAATGCTAGCATCGACACAATATAGATCCTTATTACCCCATATTTCAGCGCTCCCCTCACTAACCCCAACGGCAAGGTCACGATATAAACCTACCGACATTCCTGAGTCATCAGCCGCTTTACTTGATGCCTCAAATTGCACTGATGCGTGCCACTGCAAAAATAGATAGAAATTTACACGCTTTTTATTTTTCTTTGCAAATTTTGTAACCTCTGGCATGTCATAAGCTTTAAATTCTTGAGGAAAAACAGGCCAACCCCAGCTTTCTTTCCCTTCGGCCTTTAAGCTCTCTTGCAGCGCTTCAAAAACAGCAAGCGTTTTTAAACTCTCACCACCTTCGGTAACAAACGCTTTAAACGCTTTATTCTGCTTGGTATTTTTAGTTAAATATTTTTCACTATAGTGCGTAAAAATCTTATTCAATGCAGCTAATTTTATTTCAGCCACACCTGTATAATTGACATATTCCGTGGCACGCAAGGTCTCTAATTTTTGTGCAATCGCGTTGTCATTAAACCAAATCTGAACTGCTTTGTGTCCAAACTCTGGTACTTGCTCCACATCAATGTATAAATAATTAAGCCAGCGACGAGAGCTGGGGCCGTAAGGGCTGCATATATCAGGATTAGCTGGATATAAAGCATGGATTGGGTTAAGCCCAACAAAATCAGCACCATGGGAGGCCGCTTGGTTAACCAGTAAGGTTAAATCGGTAAAATCACCGATACCCCAATTACGACGACTTCGCACACAATAAAGCTGCACACTTAAGCCCCATATTTTTTTACCTTCTTGAATATCATCAGGGATAAAACATCGCTGTGGCACTTTTATAATGGATGAAGAAGCAAGTTCGAGATCTCCCAATTGCACGCTCAGCGTGTGATAGCCCATTGGTAAATTAAGGTCTAACGCGATGGCATACTCATGAAACTCTTCATCTTCAATTTCAACCACATTAATTAACTGGTAGTCAACGGCTTCTATTTCACGAGTTTCTGTAGTGCCATCCTCAAGCTGCACTAGCAAATTGAGTTTTTGTGCAGCCATTTCAATGGACAAACGCATAGGAAAAATAAAGGCTTCATCGTGCTTTATTACTTGCACTGGATTCAAAGCGCTCATCCACTGTTTAACGAACTCATCTTCAACTTGCTGCTCAAGCCCCGCCTCATCATCAACTTTATATCCCATGGCTTGAAGAAGCTTTATTTTGGTTTCATCATTGACCGTTGCGGGAGCCCCCCACGCATCAAAGAATGCCGATTCGATCCCTCGTGACAGCACTAAATGTTCAATTATTTCGCTCATATAATTTATCCTTATCTTCTTTAGTCTCAACTTTTTGATGCACCAAAGATAATTGCTAGCGTTTTGTAACATCACTTTAGGAGACCATTATTCAATAAATTAGCTGATTTGGGTATCGAATACATTGACAAACTTACTTTACGCTAAAAAAAATGTAATTAAACAACAATTATTCATATAACTTTGCAATATTTACACTTTTGATCAATAATTTATGTAATATTATTTCAAATAATGAATTTTCATTTCAAAAGAGGTTTTTAATGGCTATTAATGTCGGTATAAATGGTTTCGGTAGGATTGGTCGCTTAGTATTGCGTGCAGCTGCAACCCGCGAAGATATTAATGTTGTAGCAATAAATGATCTATTAGACATAGACTACATAGCTTATCTATTTAAATACGATTCAACCCACGGCAGATTTAACGGAACCGTGGAAGTCAAAGACGGTAAGCTAGTTGTTAATGGTAAAGAGATCAGGGTTACGGCAGAAAGAAACCCAGAAGACTTAGCTTGGGACGCCGTTAATGTTGATGTTGTGATTGAAGCAACTGGTTTATTTTTAACCAAAGAAACAGCTCAACAACATATTGCTGCGGGCGCAAAGAAAGTCGTTTTATCAGCGCCGTCGAAAGACGATACTCCCATGTTTGTCATGGGTGTTAATCACACTAAATATGCGGGTGAAACAATCGTTTCTAACGCATCTTGCACAACTAACTGCTTGGCTCCTATTGCAAAAGTTCTGAATGACGCATTTGGTATCAAAGACGGTTTGATGACCACTGTGCATGCGACAACAGCTACTCAAAAAACCGTTGATGGACCGTCAGCGAAAGATTGGCGTGGTGGTCGTGGTGCTTCTCAAAACATTATTCCATCATCGACTGGTGCTGCAAAAGCGGTTGGTAAAGTCATTCCACAATTGAATGGTAAACTAACTGGGATGGCATTCAGAGTGCCTACTGCAAACGTCTCCGTAGTTGACCTAACCGTTAACTTGGAAACGCCTGCAAGCTATGCAAAAATATGTGAAGTTATGAAGGAAGCCTCTGAGGGAGCATTAAAAGGTATACTTGGTTACACTGAAGATGCGGTTGTATCACAAGACTTTATCGGCGATACCTTATCAAGCGTTTTTGATGCGACGGCAGGCATTTCGCTTAACGACTCGTTTGTCAAAGTCGTGGCTTGGTATGACAACGAAGTTGGCTATTCGAACCGAGTTTTAGATTTAGTTGCACATATTGCTAAATAAGGTAGTTTACGTTTTGGTAGGTCTAGTTATTAAAGCGACTTAATCTATAAGTTGCGTCCAACGAACACATAAAAGACGGCTATAAGCCGTCTTTTTCATTTTAACAATTCGGAAAACTGCAGTATATGGTTATAAATACACAATATTCCACAGTATCAGTGGGTAACAGAGAACAGTTGCAAACTTTAAAGGTTATTAATAACCACTGCAAAGCTGAAATAGCACTTTTTGGTGCTCACCTGCTGAGTTTTATACCAAGCTCTGATGGCAAAGAACGACTGTGGTTAAGTGAAACTGCGGTATTAGACAAAAGCAAACCCATACGTGGTGGCGTTCCTATATGCTGGCCATGGTTTGGTACTATTTATCCTAATCTCGAGGTAAACGAACATCGTGAATTACCCGCTCATGGTTTTGTGCGCACCCAAGATTGGCGCGTTATTGGAATTGAAGAGACCCCAGAGTCAACAATAATCACTTTAAGCCCTACTCAACTTGGTTTGTATGGCTTTTCTGACAATCTGTTAGCTTATGTTGAATTCACCTTTTCAGAACAATGTAGTGTCAAACTCATTACTAAAAACAACAGTGAGCAGCCTATAAAAATTACGGCTGCCTTGCATACTTATTTTAATGTGACTGATATTCACAACACCAAAATAATGGGTGTTGAAGGAAGATATATTGATAAAACTAGGGAGAGTAAAATGTTCGAGCAGTCATTACCCTATGTAATCAGCAATGAGACGGATAGGATACATCTGCCGGACCAAGACAATCAGTTTGAGTTTATTCAGGTGAACGCTCAAGACGATAAAATTAGCATAGAGCAACACGGACATGACTCGGTTGTTGTATGGAATCCGTGGCAAGAAAAAAGTAAAGCGATGATTGATATGCAAGATAATGGCTATCTCGATATGCTTTGTATTGAAGCGTCAATAACTCAAGGAGCCGTCTTGGCTGCGCGAGAACGACATGAGTTAGTGCAGATAATTGGCTAATAAAAAGCAGACTCGCTTACTCTGCTGATATAGATGGAGTGTTAAAAAACTGCACTCCATCTAACGCACTAACTAAATTTTGACCGCCTGTTCAGCAAGTTCAGTGATTTTCCACCATTGCTTATTTTCAATCACATCAGCCGGAGCTAACCATGAACCGCCACAGCATTTAACATTCGCCAACGCCAAATACTCTTTATAATTGCTCGGGCTAATGCCACCAGTAGGACAAAATGTAATGTCGGGAAATGGTCCACCAATCGATTTTAGCGCCTTCACACCACCCGCAGCTTCTGCAGGAAAAAATTTCAAATAGTGATAGCCCGCGTCTTTTGCTTTCATTAAATCTGAAATATTTGAGACGCCAGGAATAAGGGGGATTGTGCCTTCTTTACCCGCTTGCAATAAATCTGCCGTCAAACCTGGACTAATAGCAAATTTAGCACCCGCTTCAGTTACTGCTTTTAATTGTTCACGATTAGTCACTGTGCCTGCGCCGATATATACATCAGGCAGCGCTTTTGCAATTGCGCGAATAACATCCATTGCAGCTTCTGTGCGCAACGTTACTTCTAATACATTAATACCACCCGCTATAAGCGCTTTCGCTATAGGTACAGCATCTTCCACATTTTCAATCACTAGAACAGGTACAACCGGTCCTTGGTTAAATATTTCTTCTGAGGAAAAGGTCCAGTTATTCATTATCAATGCTTCTCTTTGGTTTGTTGTAGTAAATAAGCTAATGCTCCCAATAATCCATGGTCGGGTTCATTAATTAAGTAGGTAGGAATATTTTTGACATATCCGGCCAAATTGCCTTTATCTTCAAATTTTTGGCGAAATTCGCTATTCACAAACAACGCGCCTAAACGAGGGGCTATACCACCGCCGATAAACACACCGCCTGTGGTGCAAAGGTTCAATGCTAAATTACCGGCAAAACTTCCCATAATTCGGCAAAATTGTTGAACCGCTTCCACGCATTTCTGATCCGTATTAGCGAGTGCATGCTGAGTAATATCGGCAGGATCATTATACTCAATGTTAAGACCACTATGGCCGGCAAGCGCAGAATAAATATGAACAATGCCCCGCCCAGAAAGTACTTCTTCGGCCGCTACTCGACCTAATTTGGCTTTTATGTAGTGCCAAACGATAAGGTCTTGTTCATCGTTTGGTGCAAAATCAACGTGACCTCCCTCGCCATCAAGGGTCTGCCAACCACCGTCGGTCCAAGTTAGGTGTTCTACACCTAAACCTGTGCCTGGGCCAAAAACAGCAATATTGCCTTTTTCAATGGGCGCACCAGGGCCAATTTGAATGACTTGTTGATTCGATAATGTAGGTAATGAAAAAGCCACAGCAGAAAAATCGTTGATGACTAAAAGGCGCTTTAAGCTCAATTCATTTTGCAATACACCTTTCGAAAATGCCCAGGTATGATTTGTCATTTTTATAAAATCATTATTTACTGGACACGCAATTGCAATACAACCGCTCTCGAAACCGTCAACATTTATATCAATCGAAAATTGCTTAATTGCGTCGGTTATAGTGTCGAATTGCCTGCATAAATATTTATTAACGTATTGCAAAGCACCATTTTCTACTAATGCTAAGCGTATATTTGTGCCACCTACATCCGCCACGAACATCTTACTCATACTGGCTACTCTTGTTTAAAGAATAATGAACACGCACCTTCTTCGGCACCTGAAAGAGAAGCACGCATGCTGGCAAACATCTCTCTACCCATACCTATATGGCTGTCAGTTAAATCAACCGTGGCTGCTTCACGTGAGGCTAATTCTGCTTCGTCAACATGCAAGATGCATTCGCCTGTTGCCGTGTTTAGCTCAATCAAATCACCATTCTTCACCTTTGCTATTAAGCCGCCCTTATAGGCTTCAGGTGTTAAGTGAATAGCTGCAGGTACTTTGCCAGAAGCACCTGACATACGTCCGTCAGTGACGAGCGCTACCTTAAAACCATTGTCTTGCAAAACACCTAGTGGTGGTGTTAAACGGTGTAATTCAGGCATTCCGATTGCTGCAGGGCCTTGGAATCGAACAACAACAACGCAGTCTTTGTTCAAGTCACCGTCGTTAAATGCTTTATCAAAAGCGTATTGATCTTCAAAAACAACCGCCGGCGCTTTAATATGACAATTGGGTTCACGCAGGGCTGATGTTTTCATAACAGCACGACCAATGTTACCTTTTAGTAGCGATAAACCACCATCTGGTTTAAATGCTGCACCAACTGTCGTTAAGACTGCTTTATCAAGTGATTCTTTTGGACCATCAACCCATAATAATTCGCCGTCACGCAAAATAGGCTCTTTCGTATATTGTTCTAGTCCTCTACCACAAATCGTATTTACATCATTGTGAAGCAGACCCGCGTCTAAGAGTTCCTTAAACAACAGACCCGTGCCGCCAGCGGCCGTAAAATGATTTATGTCGGCAGAACCGTTAGGGTAGATTCGAGTAAGCAAAGGTGTTGCTTTGGATAGGTCAGAAAAATCGTCCCAATTCACAATCAAGCCAGCGGCGCGCGCAACTGCAACTAAGTGCATAGTATGATTGGTAGAACCCC
>JBLHOI010000023.1:0-12564 GCA_047621375.1 Glaciecola sp. | reverse complement strand
ATATATTTACCATTCCACTCAGCCATGAGAATCCTTTTTTTTTGTTATATCAAAATTCTAACTGGTCTAGGGAAAATATCAATCTAGAAGTGTAAACTTCTTGACGTCTAAGCGTATAAAAAGTAATTTAGACGTCTAAACGTCCATAAATGAGCAGCAAAACAATGGTTTCATATGCCCAAGGCATCGATGCACTAAATCAATCTCTATCTGAATTGCGGGATATAGATGTTTCCTTCGAATTTTTCCCACCAAATTCTGAGGCTATGGAAAACACATTATGGAAATCTGTTGAACGTCTTGCACCACTAAAACCTAAATATATGTCGGTTACTTACGGAGCTAATAGCGGTGAAAGAGATAGGACCCACGACGTGGTTAAACGAATTTATAAAGAAACGGGCGTCCCAACAGCGCCACATTTGACATGTGTAGATGCAACTCCGGATGAATTAAAGCAAATTGCAAAAGACTATTGGGATTCTGGCATCCGAAGAATTGTGGCCTTGCGTGGTGATTTGCCAAAAGGCGTTGATAAAACCGACATGCATGCCTCGGATCTAGTCAGTTTGTTGAAAGACGTTGCCGATTTCGATATCTCGGTTGCTGCATATCCAGAGAAACATCCGGAAGCGCCGAATGCACAATTTGACTTGTTGAATCTAAAACGTAAAGCCGAAGCTGGCGCAAATGAAGCGATTACCCAATTTTTCTTTGATACTAGCGTCTTTTTACGTTTCAGGGATAGAGCCGCTGCGGCTGGCATTGATCTAGATATTGTGCCTGGTATATTACCCGTAACTAATTACCAAACACTCCAACGATTTGCCGGATTTACCAATGTACACGTACCTAATTGGTTACATAAAATGTACGATGGCTTGGAGGACGACGATCAAGCGACTAGAAACTTGATGGGTGCAAACATCGCTATGGATATGGTTAAAGTGTTGGCAAAAGAGGGAGTTAAGCACTTTCACTTTTACACCTTAAACCGTTGTGAGTTAAGTTATGCTATATGTCATATGTTAGGATTGCGAAGTCAAAAGTAGGCATTCTCGTAAGATAGGTTTAAGTTCGATGCTGTTAGAGGTAAACTGCGTGCTTAGAGTGGTGCGTTTTATTTTTCATTTTGAGTCATCAAAATACACTACTGACAGCAACAAGGGAGCTTGCTACGTTGAATCTAACCGAGCGCATTGCTAAAAAGATAAGTTATTACCAACCCCTAATTAACGATGTTGGTAAGGCTTTCATTGCGCATATAAGGTCCGAGAGGATCACAGTTTCGGCTGGCCACTTAGCTTACGTCTCTTTGCTTTCCCTTGTACCCGTTATCATGGTTTTTTTCATGATCATGTCAGCTTTTCCAGCCTTTGCAGAAGTCAGAGGCCAACTAGAAAATTTCATATTCACTAACTTTGTACCCACCGCGGGTGATGTAGTGCAAGACTATATGACGGACTTTGTGGCCAATGCATCTGGCATGAGCGCGGTCAGTATTGTCTCATTACTCGTAGTTGCACTGTTGTTAATATCTAACATCGATAAAACTTTTAATCATATATGGCGAACCCAAGTCCAACGCCCGATCATTTATACCTTCGCTATTTATTGGATGGTTATTACCTTAGGTCCATTTTTAATAGGCTCTAGTATAGTAGTGAGTTCTTACTTAATGGGGCTTACCACTTTTGCTGAAGAATATACGCCCGGTTTGGGAACCTTTGTTCTGAAATTTATACCCAGTTTTGCCGCCATTGGTGCGTTCTTAATTCTATACATGATCGTCCCCAATCGACCAGTTAGAGCTAAATATGCCCTGTGCGGGGCACTATTAGCGACCATATTGTTTGAGATTTCTAAGAAGGCATTCGCGTTGTATGTCACCAGCTTTCCATCTTATGAGATTATATACGGTGCTTTGGCCGTCATCCCTATTCTATTTATATGGGTTTATTTGAGTTGGGTTGTGGTTTTATTGGGAGCAGTTTTCACCTATAGCATTACTGTTACTTGCGAAGCGCGTGACGAACTAGCCGAAAAAGAAAGGAATGGAAAATTAAGCAATAATGACGGCGATGCCGTTGATTTGCCAGTCGACAATCCTGAGCACAGTGATACCAAGCAAATCTTATCGTAGGTATTAATGCGTATTTAATGTGGGGATGTTAATTCTTGACCAAACTACATTACTCTTCATTTGCACCAAAGAAAACACTAACCAATATTAATAAGCAGATGAAATCCTTGTGTGAAAACGCATAGATAGAAGGGTTAATCTATAAAAGCAGTTTCTAAAATATGTTGAGTGAAATTTTTACGAAGGTAAAAGCCTCTTGGACGTGTTTTTATTAATTGCCCATCTTCACCTATAGCGTCAGTAACCACAGAGCCGTTAGCTGCTTTAGGGCGAAGCTGTAAATAACTTCCCACCGTGGCGTCGATACGCTCGACGTGTCCTAAACTAATCATATCCATCAGTTCTTCCCAATCATGCTGCAATTGCAAGCTTTGCTGGACGGTCGGTCGCCACAAAATTGGAAATCCGACGATGCGCTCCTTGGGAGGTATTTCTCTTTCTCCTTGCACGGGTAGCCATAATACACACTGTAATTTATTACGGACGTTACAGTTTTCCCAATTAACGCCAGTGTTATTAGTGAGCGGCGCATAACAGACATAGGTTGTTTCTAGTGGCTTGTTTTCATATGAGAGAGGCAGTGTTTTCAATTCAACGCCCAGCTCTGGAAAATCTTGCTCTGGCTTAGATCCCGCACTAGCGCCCAAGCAAAGTTCAATTAATTGTCCAGTCCAACCTTTCTGAGTTTTGAAATTAACAGGTACCTCAATGTTAGCAGCCCCCGCTAAATCACCTAGGGTCAAGCCCGCTAGACCTTTTGCCCGTTGCATTAGTTCGTTTATAGATGAGGGGGGATTTGGCGGTGTATTTATTGATTGCATGTAATTTAGGCTTCACTTATTAAATAATTAACGCTATTGCTTTGCATAACTCATAGTTTATGGAAGAATGGCTCAATATAAAAGTATAAATGCGCTGGGTAGTCTAAGTGATTGATGCCGAAGGATTCCGCGCGAATGTTGGCATTATTATATGCAATAAAATGGGTCAAGTATTTTGGGCTCGCCGCTATGGCCAACATTCATGGCAATTCCCACAAGGCGGAATTGACCAAGGGGAAACAGCTGAACAGGCAATGTACAGGGAGCTTCACGAAGAAGTGGGGTTACTTGAAAAAGACGTAAGCATAGTTGGAGTGACACGCAACTGGCTTCGTTATAAACTGCCTAAACGCCTTGTAAGAAAGGGTTCAAGCCCGGTATGCATTGGTCAAAAACAGAAATGGTTTTTGCTTACCTTAAAGTGTGATGAAAAAGATGTAGATCTTTTACAGTCAGGGCATCCTGAATTTGACGATTGGCGTTGGGTTAGTTACTGGTATCCCATACGTAATGTGGTATCGTTCAAATGTGACGTCTATCGAAAAGTGATGAAAGAGTTTTCGCCGATAGTATTACCTGCGCAAAAAAACAATTCTAATTTGCCTAACAGCAACCGAAAAAATAAACGGCGTCGACCAAGACCTCAAACATAGGGCAAATGCAGATATTGCTTTAAGTTTGCTGTACTCATTTGTTAACTGCAACGGAGCCTAATGCATGCTAACAACCCTGAAAAGAATAGTTCAAGAGGTTAACCAAATCCCAGGGTTAGAGCCGGCTCTGGAGCGCCTTGTAATGCTGGTCAGAGAAACCATGAAAGTGGATTCATGTTCTATTTATTTGGCTGATTATAAAAATCAGGTGCTTGTCTTAAAAGCGACTGAGGGGCTTGAAAAAAGTGCGATTAATAAGGTTAAAATAGGTTTTAATGAAGGTCTTATAGGCTTAGTCGGTCAGCGAGAAGAGCCACTTAATATTGAAAATGCACCTCTGCATCCACGTTTTAAACACTATCCTGAAGTCAATGAAGACGCTTTTTTTGCGTTTATCGGTACGCCAATAATTCACCAGCGCAAACTGCTGGGGGTTATGTCGATGCAGCAAAAGTCGATTCGCCGTTTTAGCGAAGACGAAGAAGCCTTTTTAGTGACGCTTGCTACCCAAATCGGCTTAGAAATTGCGAACGCAGAAATTCGAGGTGTGCTAGACGTTAACTCTGAAACAACCATTGACACGCATAAAAGCATCAGTGGTGTCCCTGGTGCACCAGGCCTAGCTTTAGGAAGAGCCGTCGTACTCAATATGAAGCACGAGCTGAGCCAACTCATGGTTCGTAAAACCACTGACCAAAAAAAAGAAATTGAACGTTACCGTCAGGCTGTTGAACTTACAAGAACTCAAGTTGCTAGTTTGTCAGATAACCTTGGCGATAGTTTGCCTGAAGACGTGAAAGCCATATTTCAACTTTACGACCAGCTCCTTGATGCTAACAGCTTAGGAAGAGAAGTAGAGCAAAAAATCCGAGAGTGTTGGGACGCAGCATCTTCATTGAAATTAGTTGTAGAGAGTTATGCTGCTAGGTTTGCAGCTATGCAAGACCCGTATATGCAGGAAAGAGCAGTTGATATAATCGACTTATCTAACCGCATATTGCACAACATCATGAACGGGTCAGGCTCACCAATCAATACTGAGCGAACACTACCAGACAATGCTATTCTTGTTGCTCGCGAGGTGTCAGCACCCATGCTGGCCGAATTTCCAGTTGGCAAGTTAAAAGCTATCGTATCGATTCAAGGCTCTAATAACTCTCACGCAGCTATTTTAGCTCGCGCTATGGGGGTTCCTGCTGTCATGGGTTTAGGCGGCGTTCCGCTTAGTATGTTAAATGATCAAGAACTCTTTGTTGATGGATATTCAGGTCAGGTTGTTCTAGCACCCGAACAACAAGCTCGTAACGAATTTATACAGTTAATTTTGGAAGAAGAGGCGCTTAACGAACGTATTGAAAGTGAATCTGACCAACCTGCAAAAAGTGTAGATGGCTGTGAGATGACGCTGTTAGTAAATGTAGGCCTTTCGGCGGGCTTAGAAATGGAGCAAAACAAACAAGGTGCTGGCGTAGGTTTATATCGTACTGAAATTCCATTCATGTTGAGAGAACGTTTTCCATCAGAACAGGAGCAATTTGAGCTTTATCATAGTTTGTTAAGTGCGCATCCGAATAAGGAAATGACCATGCGTACATTAGATGTAGGGGGCGATAAGCCTTTGTCATACTTCCCTATATCTGAAGAAAATCCGTTTTTGGGTTGGCGCGGTATTCGTTTGACTTTAGATCATCCAGAAATTTTTTTGATACAAGTTAGAGCGATGCTAAGAGCTAGTATAGGCTTAACCAATTTACAGATTTTGTTACCCATGGTGTCTAGTATTAGCGAGATTGACGAAGCAAATAGACTGATAAAACAAGCCTTTTATGAAGTAAAAGAAGACGCAATAAAAAATAATAAAGTGTTATTTAAACCAGCTATTGGAGTCATGTTAGAAGTTCCGGCGGTGATATTCCAGTTAGAGCTGATAGCAAAAAAAGTTGATTTCTTTTCAGTAGGTACAAACGATTTGACTCAATACCTTTTAGCGGTTGATCGTAATAATTCTCGTGTCGCGCAATTATATTCAAGTTATCATCCGTCGGTATTAATCGCACTTAATCAAATATTTCAAACATCTAACCTGTGTAATATTCCCGTGACGGTTTGTGGCGAATTAGCTGGCGAGCCAAGTGGCGCTTTGATATTGATGGCAATGGGCTATCGTAAGCTGAGTATGAATGCACATAGTTTACGAAAGATTAATTGGGTTATTCGCAATGTCGCTATCTCTGAGCTTGAGGCATTACTATCACAAATATTGTCATGTGCAGGTCCCGAGCAAGTTAAACAGATAGTAGACCACTATCTTGAAATAAGAGGGCTAGGTGGACTAGTTAGAGCGGGTTCTTGAGATTTTTATCATGCACAGTAGTTTATAAATAATGAGTAAAATGTAAATGGATCCAAATCTCGATATATTTTTATTGTGCGCAATGTTGGGTTCAATTGTGGGCGTGTTAGCAGGTTTACTTGGTATTGGTGGTGGACTATTAATCGTTCCTGCGATGGTCTTTTTACTGCATTTTTTTCTACAAATAGATATTGAAATTGGTATGCCTATTGCCGTGGCAACCTCCTTATCTACGGTCATTATGACAGGTTTATCTTCAGCGCGAAGTCACTATAAATTGGGTAACTTAGATAAACGTATTATTACCTATTGTGCGTTCGGTATTGCGGTTGGTGCAACATTGGGTGCACAGTTTGCTAGTTCTATATCAGGCGTTTTACTCCAGCGTATTTTTGCCGGGCTGGTCATTTTAATTGCGCTGCAAATGGTGTTTGGTTCTCGGAAATCTTCACAACATACTATCGGAAAAGCAGGACTTGGCGGCATAGGTGTAGGTACTGGTTTTATTTGTGCGTTGATGGGTATTGGTGGTGGTGCACTGATTGTTCCTGCATTAATGTGGTTTCAGGTTAATATCAGAAAAGCGATAGGATGTGCTGCCTTTAGCGGCATCATAGTTGCAATTTTTGGTACATTGAATTTTGTTATTATGGGTTGGACAAACCCTGATTTACCACCGTGGTCGCTGGGCTATGTTTACTTGCCCGCAACCTTCGGTATTATAGCAACGTCTATGCTAACGGCTCCAATTGGTGCTAAACTTGGGCAAAAATTAGATACTGTTAAATTGAAGAAAGTGTTCGCTGTTTTCTTAGTTTTGGTAAGTATACGCATGATCATAGGAATTGAGTAATATATGACCATATCAGCACAAAATATCCCCGCGCATCTGGATTTTCCAACGATAAACGCGGTTATTTTTGAAATAGGTCCGCTTGCACTGCGCTGGTATGGCGTTATGTATCTAATTGGTTTCTTAGCTGCATTTTGGCTAGCTAATAGGCGTTTGTCACGCACTGATTGGAGCAAGGAACAGCTCAGTGATTTGCTATTTTGGGGCTTCATGGGTGTCGTATTAGGCGGCCGTATTGGTTACGTTCTGTTCTACAATTTTAGTGTTTTTCTTGACAACCCTTTATATCTTTTCCGTATTTGGGAAGGTGGAATGTCCTTTCATGGAGGCTGTATAGGTGTAATTGTAGCCGCTTTTTGGTTCGCTAGGAAACAAGGTTGGGCATTTTTACGCGTCGGTGATTTTATTGCTCCACTAGTGCCAATTGGTTTGGGTGCAGGGCGTATTGGCAACTTTATTAATGGTGAATTATGGGGACGCACTACCGACGTACCTTGGGCTTTCGTGTTTCCTGGTGCTGGTGCGATGCCACGTCATCCATCACAACTTTATGAATTCGCACTTGAAGGAGTTCTACTATTTGTGATCTTATGGCTATATTCAGCAAAACCTCGCCCTGTCGGTTCGGTGGGTGGTTTGTTCTTGCTAGGTTACGGTGTGTTTAGGTTCTTTGTTGAGTACTTCCGAGAGCCAGATGCCCATCTTGATTTGAATACACTTGGATTATCTCAGGGCCAAATGTTATGTATTCCAATGATATTAGCTGGTATCGCATTGATTGTTTACGCCTTC
Source organism: Glaciecola sp. (assembly GCA_047621375.1). Classification (GTDB taxonomy): domain Bacteria; phylum Pseudomonadota; class Gammaproteobacteria; order Enterobacterales; family Alteromonadaceae; genus Glaciecola. Next base: position 4,949 of record JBLHOI010000023.1, on the reverse strand, counting down.
AAGAAGGGCGAAAAAGCGTAATTCGACGTTATAAAAAGTAATCTTTGGTGTTAAATAAAAAGTAGGGAACGGTCATCATGAGTCAGTATGAGCAATTATGTCAGCGCATTGTTAGTGAAGGAACTTGGTTAACCAATGAACGCACAGGGCAAAAGTGTTTAACAGTCATCAATGCCGACCTTGAGTATGATGTTGAAAATAACTCTTTTCCGCTGGTAACAACGCGTAAAAGTTTTTATAAGGCCGCTATTGCTGAACTTCTTGGTTATTTACGCGGCTATCAAAACTCGGCTGACTTTCGTTCTATAGGATGTAATACTTGGAACGCGAACGCAAACGAAAATAAAGCTTGGTTGGCGAACCCTCATCGCAAAGGCGAAGGCGATATGGGGCGGGTCTATGGTGTTCAGGGCCGAACTTGGCAGAAACCAGATGGATCTGTACTGGACCAACTTGGCAAAGTTATCGATAACCTGTCTAACGGTATAGATGATCGTGGTGAAATTGTTACATTCTATAATCCAGGTGAATTTGAGCTTGGCTGTTTACGTCCATGCATGCATACGCACACCTTTTCACTATTAGGCATGGATTTGTATCTCACTAGTTATCAACGCTCTTGTGACGTTCCCCTTGGCTTAAACTTCAACCAAATTCAGGTGTATGTGATGCTAGCTTTGGTAGCCCAAATTACCGGCAATAAGCCTAAAAAAGCATATCATAAAATCATAAATGCCCATATTTATGAGAATCAATTCGAATTGATGAGGGATGTGCAATTGACTCGAGCGCCTCTACCTAATCCTAAATTGACGATTAACCCCAAAATTAAGTCACTGAAAGATATTGAAACATGGGTAACGACAAGCGATTTCATCGTTGAAGGCTATGAGCATTACGATGCCATTGCCTACCCTTTTTCGGTGTAATGTTTTATACTAAAAACACGCATCGCTAATGCCGACATATTGTGTATCACTGGATAAAAATCCTCAATAATTAATTGGCGGTAACAATGACGCCGGTCATTGACTTCACATTTTCCGTCAATAAAGATATTAATTTTTTACCTAAAGGTGCTATTAATGACAGTATCAGTGCTCATATGTGATGACTCTGGTTTTGCTCAAAAAGCAATGGCTAGGTCGCTACCCGATGGTTGGAATATCGATATTTCGTTCGCCGAACATGGCCAACAGGCTATTGATATGATTAAACAAGGAAAGGGCGATATTCTTTTCCTTGATCTTAATATGCCGGTATTGGATGGTTTTCAGACCATGGAAATTATTCGTAATGAAGATCTTCCCACCTTAGTCATCGTCGTATCCGGTGATGTCCAAGAAGAAGCACGTAAGCGTCTGTTGGCACTAGGTGCTATCGATTTTATTCGTAAACCTATTGATAATCAAAAACTTACTATTATTCTCGAGAAGTACGGCATCTACACTGGCGAAACAACAACTGAAAAGCGCGAACAAACAAACTTACTGTCTGAAAATGCAACGGAGGCTGAAAAACTTGATGCTTTTAGGGAGTTAGCCAATGTTGCAGTGGGCCAAGCTGGAGAAAACTTAGCTAAAATCCTCAACGAGTTTATCGTATTACCGATACCCAACGTTAGTTTACTGCATATGAATGAATTACATATGGCATTAGATGAAGTGAATCGTAATAAGCAAATGTCAGCGGTATCGAAAGGTTTTATCAGTAACGGGATTAGTGGCGAAGCAATTATTCTATTTAATGACAGCAATGTCGAAAGTATGGCGCTGTTGCTTGGTGACGATATTTCAAGTAAAGATGGTAGTGGCGAAATTGAAGTGCTCATGGACGTGTCTAATATCTTAATTGGAGCCTGCTTAAATGCATTTTCAGCCCAATTGAATGTAAAGTTTACACATAATTCTCCTATCATCTTAGGTATGCATTGCGACTTATACGACCTAATGAATAACCCGGTCGCCAGATGGAACAGGGTGTTAGCAATTGAGATTGCCTATGCTATTTCTAAACACGACATTAATTTTGAGCTACTGATCCTTATCCCTGACCAAGATGTTGATAAGGTATTTAACCGTTTAGTTTTTTAACAGCCCAGTTTATAAGTATTTACCCGAACAAAAATCTAGTTTGTAAAATATTGATTTTAATAAAATACACTTAAAGAAGATTAATTTTAAAGAAAGTGAACTGCATAAATTGAACTACACAAATAGTGTCTATATAAATTAATCTACATAACTTGATTTAGATAACTTGATTTAGATAACTTGATTTAGATAAAGAGAAGCGATAATGAGTAATGACCTCGCAGAATTAGCTGAATTGTATTGGCAACAAGATCTTCTTGGCTCTATAGAAGTGGGTATTGTGGTGATAGAGAAAGACTTTACTGTTGCTGTATGGAACCAATTTATGGAAAACCATAGTAGCGTTAGACCCAGTCAAATATCTAGGAAAAACCTCTTCTCATTTTTCCCAGAGATAGACGAAGCCTGGTTTAAACGTAAATGCATTCCTGTTTTTAACATGGGAAGTCCGGCTTTCATTATCTGGGAGCAACGTCCATATGTATTCAAATTTGGTACGAGCCGACCCATTACTTCAGCATCTGATCACATGTATCAGAATGTCACCATATTTCCGATAGCTTCTATTAGCGGAGAAATAAACCGAGTTTGTATTTTAGTTTACGATGTTACTGATCAGGCTATTGCTAAAAAGAATATAGTGGGCCTGAATGAAAAGCTACAGGAAGTGAGCAGAGTTGATGGCTTAACGGGATTGTTTAATCGGCGCTATTGGGAAGAGCGCTTTGGGCATGAGTACCAGGTGGCGATGCGTGAAGATCCTGATGTCTGTGTCATCATTCTTGATATTGAGCATTTCAAAAAGATAAATGATACTTACGGCCATGGCGCGGGCGATTTAGTAATACAACGATTAGCTAAGTTAATTACACTCGCCACCCGAGAAACCGATATTTGTGGTCGCTACAGTGGGGAAGAGTTTGCGATTATCTTGCCCAATACAACTGAAAAAACTGCTGCAATTATGGTCGAGAGATTGCGCAAGCTAGTGGCTTTGGACACAGTACAGTATGACGATAAAAAAATAAAATATACGATTAGTATAGGAATAGCCCAGTTTACGACTGAATACAGAAATGCTGCATTATGGCTCGAAGATGCTGAGAAAGCACTTTATGAGTCTAAGAAAGCCGGTTGCAATGGAATCGAACTGTCACGAGATAAATCTGAATAAGTTTATCGCAGTTTCCTTACGGCCTTATACCGACGACATCTAACGGGCACAAACCTTGCCCTTCTAAAAATAAAATGCACATTGATAATTGCGTTTTAATGGATTCATGATGACGTATCAAGGGTTCCTTCCAATAATGAGTTTGGTGGAGGACGTGCCAAAATATTCTTTCTTTATGACTATAAGCTTGTGATTACTGGTTTTTTATTTGTGGCCATTTCTCAAATGTGTCCTACAAAAAACATTTGAGCTCTGAATAGGGGAGTTCGTTCTGCCAGTAAGCACGCATATAAAAAGTAAGCTGCTTTGCTTTACGATCGATGAAATGTTGTACCAACAAAGTAGTCACCAACGCAAATATATATAGGTATGTGCGTGTCGACGTTGAGTATTTAGATTATCGGCTCCGCTTACCGGATGTTTAAGAGCTATTGTCGATTTTTTGACAGAAAAAAAGCAGCCCGAAAGCTGCTTTTAGTATTTAGAGGTTTACGCTCTAAATAGGTTAGAACTCATAAGAGACTGAGGCACCAAATAATCTAGGTTGATTTGGGTACGCGTTAAAACTGCCGCTTTGAATTGGTGGTGGGAATGCGGATAAATAATACTCATCATTATTCAAGTTACGCACATAGACTTGAAAACTTACGCCATTTTCCATTGTTAAACCAGCACTCGCATTGATTGTACTCACAGCGCGTGTTATTTCTGCTGGGACGTTTGCTACCAATCCCACTTCGCTTTCGTATTGGTAATCCGTGCGAATGTAACCGATCGCGCCATTACCAAATTCAAAGTTATAAGTAATACCAGCGTTGAAGGTACGCTCAGAAATACCGAGTGGTTTTTCTCCAGATAAGTCTACTGGACCATTTAAGCCTGATGCACCTACGAATGAATCATAGATTGGGTCGAGCAACATGCCGGCTAAAGTAATATCAATGCTATCACTAACATTGAAAGTAGAATCAAATTCCACCCCTTTAGTCGATTGTTGACCCGCATTAGCTAAAACGAAACCTGTTCCAACAAACGTGCTTGACTGGAACCCTTTAATGGTTTGATCGAACGCAGTTAAATTAATAGCCGCATTTTTAAATCTGGTTTTAACACCCAGTTCGTAAACTTCTGACTCTTCAGGACTAGCATAACGAGTACCGTAGCTTTGGTTTGCTTGCAATAAACCTGCAGCTGCAAGTGCGGCTTGATCTCCAGGAAATGGACGGGTGTCGCGCGATAAGTTCCATGAAGTGCCTTTAAAACCGGTTGCCGCTGTTGCAAAAACATTCACGTTCTTGTTAACTTCATAGGCTAAACGTAAGCTCCACGTCGTTTTACTATCTGAGCTTTTACCACTCTCTACCGAATTTGGAAATACAAGTTGTGGTGGTAAAAATTGCACGTTTTGTAAAGTGGGTATATAAATAGCAGCAGGTGTGGATGACAATGGCACACCAAATACAGTAGGCGTAACTGCAAAATCAATAGCTGATAATATTTCAGCGTTGTTTGATTCGATACTCACTTCTTTTTCGTCATTCGTATAGCTTATACCTAAGGTCGCAGTTAGTGCGTCAGTTAGGTCGTAATCAAGGCTGACGAATAAAGAATAAGATTCGTTATCCTGCAAAAATTCACTATTAATATATTGGTCGGCAGCGAAAAAGGTATTTGGTGCTAAG
>JBLHOI010000022.1:0-12583 GCA_047621375.1 Glaciecola sp. | reverse complement strand
GTCGCTCACGGCCATAGATGCAATCACGCCTATACCGACCCCTAACCTTACATACGTTTTAATAACGTCTGCATCAGTAGCAGTAAAGACTATTTTAGGTTCTAAGCCAGCGATGTTAAATGCTTGATCAAGCTCTGAGCGACCAGTAAAGCCGAATACATAAGTGACCAAAGGATACTTAGCTATATCTTGTATAGTAATAGACGTTTTCTTTGCAAGTGGATGGTCTTTATTGACAATCACCGAACGATTCCAGTGATAACACGGCAACATTACCAAATCGTTATAAAGGTGCAACGACTCTGTGGCGATCGCAAAGTCAGCCTCACCTTTAGCTGCTAAATCGCTTATTTGTGAAGGCGTGCCTTGGTGCATATGTAAAGATACTTTGGCGTATTTAGACATGAAACCTTTAATTACATCAGGCAAAGCGTAACGAGCTTGAGTATGCGTAGTTGCTATGTTTAACTTACCTTGGTCTGGCAATGTATGCTCTCGTGCAACCGCTTTGATACTCTCTACTTTAGCAAGTATTTCACGCGATATATTAATCACATCCTTACCCGCACCTGTAACATGAGTAAGATGCTTACCACTTCTACCAAATATTTGAATACCTAATTCATCTTCAAGCATTCTTACTTGTTTACTAATACCTGGTTGAGAAGTATACAGCGCTTCAGCCGTAGCCGATACATTTAGGTTATTGTTCTGCACTTCGACGATATATCTTAATTGTTGTAATTTCATTAAATAACCTAATGGTTGTTATTACTGTGTTTAGAATCTTTGCTATATTCTGTTTATAACCAAATAATAGACAATTTAAAACAAATTTACATAAGAATTTAGCAAAACATTCGTCTAACTAACGATTTACATAAAATTATTATACTTTTTGCCTTTGCATTCTTCTAAAATATTTCTATAACACTCTGATTATATAAAATTTATTGGTGAAATAACCGAGACTGAGAAAAGATGAGCTATGCCGGGAAATCAATAACTTAATGTCATTAGGCAAACCGACAAGCTAATGATTGATTTTGCTTCAGCGATGGCTGCAGTAGTTCAGTTATTGTCCTTATTAAAGCAGAATTTAGAATATTTATCAAAATCACTATCTTCAATGCAAGATATAAGACGAAAACGGATTGTTGGCTTGCATTATGCGTTTAATCGAATGAACACCACTTCAGTTTACATATTCTCGCAGTGAAGAGTTGAGTTAACTGCCAAATCGATACACATCGACGAATTTTTTATGTCATATTCAGTATATGAACTCATAGAATTAAATAAAACCTATATAAAATATCAACTGTACCATTGAGTTAACAGTGAATTATCTAGGTTTACGGACAATGTTTTGTTATTTTCACTTATGGATGGTTTACTCACTGATGCAATCCGCTATGATATCAAAAGAATAGGCATTTGCTTATTTTTCGCTAGCATGAGTGTGCAGCCTTTTAAAAATTAGGGCCAGCAAGGAAGTATCGACCTAAAGAATAATAGCGTTACAGGCGACAGTATATTTAAGGTACTATTAATTTAAAGGACTATTACTTTAAAGGACTATTACCTTAGAGGATAATTAACCGACTCCTAAACGGAAACTTATAATGTACACAGTCGTCATACTTTTAATTATTATTGTCATCATCGCAGGTATTTCTGCTAGTGCTGTGCAGCAGCATAAAGAACGAAAACAATCACAAAAGCGTGAAGAGGTTAGTCGTCAAAGGGCAATCATAAACGAAACAGATATCGCCCTCACAGCAGCTCAAAAAATGCCCGTCTCACAGCAACTTATCGCGATTATTTCACGAAGAATTCATAATTCATTAAAAAAAAGCCTGCGCCAGAGTCCTAATCCAGAATTGAAGCAACGTCTCTCTGATACAACAAACAGTATTAAAAACATCGATATCTGGGAACAAGCTCCTGATCATAACACCTTTAAACTTCCGGACAATGACAAGGCTATTATCAAGTATATTCAGGCAGTGAAGAGATTAAGGGTTATTTTGCGGTCTGAGCATAGTAAAGGGAATATTACTTTCAAAATCTTTTCCACTGAAGATAAAAACTTAGAAAGGTTACAATTGCGAGTGAACGTCGAAACCCTCAATAAAAGAGCAGGCGATGCAGTACGTGGCAATATGCAAGGTAGCGCAAGACAATATTTAGAAAAAGCGGTTAATGCGTTAAGAACACATAAACCCCAAGATGATTATACAAATACTAGAACAGTTGAGTTGGAAGCCATGCTTATTGCACTTAAAGAAGCCATGAAACAGAGCAACCTTGAGCAGATTGCAGTTGAAAAAGATAAACAAAAAGAAAAAGACAGCGACGATATCGATCAACTTTTTGGCCCCAAGAAAAAGTGGTGAGGATGTTTACTTACTGTCCTTCGAGCGCAAGCAAAAACCCAAATGCAAATCGGCGATAAATGCCTGAGCTGCTGTTGACAGCGCCCTATTCTTGCGCGTTATCAAACCAACCCTTTTAACAATATTCAAGCCTGTTACATTTGCACTAACACACCCCTTTGCTTCCATTTGCTTTCTAACCATCGAAGGTACGATGGCAATTCCCATTCCTGAGTAAACTAAATTTCCTATGGTACTAAATTGAGATGCTTCGACTGCAATACTTATATTCCTGCCATTATTCATCAAATTGTCATCGATCCATTTTCGAGTAATTGAGCCTCGGTTCATACTTACAAATGTATATTCAATCACATCATCTAAGCTGATTTTTGGGTTTGAATTGAGCGGATGGTTAGGTGACATAATAAGCACAAATTCGTCATTAAACATGGGATAAAAATTTAATAATTCGTTATCCTCAGGCTCAAATACAAAGCCTAACTCTGCTCGTTCACTAAGCACACTATCGATAACAAGTTCCATCACTACATCATGCACCCTAATACCAATATTTGGTTGCGCGTAACCAAATTGAGCCAATAGATCCGGCAATTTACCCTCTGCGAATGAGGGCATTGAAGCAATCGTCAAAAGTCCTTTTTCAAGCTTGAATAGTTGTTTAACGTCGTCAATAGCATTCTCCCAATCATCCAGTAAGCGCCGAGCTACAGGCAAAAAAGAAGCTCCTTCAGGTGTTAGCCTTACGCTTCGTGTTGAGCGACTAAAAAGCGCCCCTCCCAACTGTTGTTCCATCTTTTTTATAGCGCTTGATAATGCGGGTTGAGATATATGTCGTTTTTGTGCTGCTTCCGCAAATGATTGACATTTTGCAAGTTCGACAAAGGATTGAATGTTTTTAATAGATAGCATTAGTACTCTTTAAATAATTTCACAAAATTAGTAACTTAACTATCTGTCTAGGCTATTAAATATTATTTGCGTAGACAACATCCGATGGTTAAAGAAATAGCGCAGGAAAGCATTGCTTATCTTGCTTAAAACTAACGGTTTGCAATATAGTACAAAATTATTAATAACTTTAAACTATTAATACAGATAATAAATTAATTTTACAAATTTAATTTCTTAGTAAATACTCTAGTTTCAATGAACAACACAAGAGAGTACTCATGGCTGGTTTTGACAAGGTAGTAACGAGCTACGCAGAAGCGATGCATGGACTTAAAGACAATATGACGATTCTTGCAGGAGGCTTCGGCTTATGTGGCATTCCTGAGGGCTTAATAGCCGAAGTCAAACGTATGGGAACCCAAGGGCTAACTGTTGTTTCTAATAACTGTGGCGTAGATGGCTTTGGTCTAGGTATTTTATTAGAAGATAAACAAATTAAAAAAATGGTGTCTTCATACGTTGGCGAAAATGCCCTTTTTGAAAAACAATTGCTTAGCGGAGAGCTCGAAGTCGAATTAACACCACAGGGAACACTAGCTGAAAAAATGAGAGCTGGTGGCGCAGGTATTCCAGCCTTCTTTACCGCGACTGGCTTCGGTACTCCGGTAGGCGAAGGTAAAGAGAGTCGTCAATTCAACGGTCGTGGCTACATTCTGGAAGAAGCTATTACTGGTGACTTCGCTATCATAAGAGCATGGAAAGCCGATCGATACGGAAATTGTATTTATAGACACACAGCAATGAATTTCAACCCGATGGCAGCAACTGCAGGTAAAATTACCGTAGTAGAAGTTGAAGAAATTGTTGAACCCGGTGAACTTGAGCCCAGTCAGATACATACGCCCGGTATTTACGTTGATCGCGTTATTCTTGGGTCATTCGAAAAACGTATAGAGCGTTTAGTTACTTCAAAAGGAGCATGATCATGGCATTATCGAGAGACCAAATCGCAATGCGCGTCGCGCAAGAGTTTAAAGACGGCAATTACGTGAATTTAGGTATTGGCATCCCTACTCTAGCCGCCAATTATGTTCCTAAACATATCGACGTGATGTTGCAATCTGAGAACGGATTACTCGGAATGGGTCCTTACCCGTCAGAAGAGCAAGTAGATGCAGACATGATCAATGCCGGAAAAGAGACAGTGACAGCTTCAGCTGGCGCTTCCATTTTTAATTCGGCAGAAAGTTTTGCTATGATCCGTGGCGGTCACGTCGACTTTACGGTTCTAGGTGCATTTGAAGTCGATGTTAGCGGTAGTATTGCCTCTTGGATGATCCCTAACAAGTTAATTAAAGGCATGGGGGGCGCTATGGACTTAGTCGCCGGCGCAAAGAATATTATTGTAACTATGACTCATGCAGACAAACATGGAAATTCGAAGCTTTTACCTGCCTGCACATTGCCATTAACGGGCGTGAATTGTATTACTCGCATCATTACCGACTTAGCAGTGCTAGAAGTGAAAGGCAACGCATTTCATTTAAGAGAGCGTGCACCGGGTGTGAGTATTGAAGAAATTATTGAAAAGACAGCAGGAAAATTGGTCGTTGAGGGAAATATTCCTGAAATGGTAATTGACTAGAATTTATTATATTTAGTGGATTCGTTTTAGTTCGACATAGACCCTAACAGTAATATGTTGGGGTTTTTCTTTTATAACGAACGTATTTCAAGGATAATGCGGTTGAACTATTAAAAGAGGCTCTATCTTGTTATTTTCTGAACTCCCTATCGACAGCCGTGTACTTAAAGCGTTGTCTGTTATGCAAATTGACACGCTAACAGAAGTACAACACAAAAGCATTCCCCATGCCCTTATGGGCAAAGACGTTGTTGCCGGCGCAAAAACAGGTTCAGGAAAGACCCTCGCATTCTTAGTGCCTGCAGTCAACCGCCTGCTAACCAGCAGACCGCTGACGAAAGCCGACCCTCGAGCGATTATTCTTGCACCTACTCGCGAACTTGCTAAACAAGTTTTTATGCAAGCTAAAAAGTTAACCGCCACACAATCCTCTATATCAGTTGCATTGATCGTTGGTGGCGAAAACTATAATGACCAAGTGAAGATGTTACGCAAAAACCCTGATATTATTGTCGGTACTGCAGGTCGACTTGCCGATCATATTGATGGTAAAAGCTTCTTCCTCAATGGTATTGAGTTATTAATATTAGATGAAGCAGACCGCATGCTTGAACTGGGATTCTCGGACCAACTTGATCTTATTCATCGCGCTGCTAATCACCGTAAACGCCAAACAATGATGTTTTCAGCAACCATAGACAGTGCTGCAGTGCATGCTATGACAGAAAAAATGCTGAATGCACCTGAACAGATAGTAATTGATAACGTGGCTATTCCACACGCTGATATTGAGCAAAAATTCTATTTATCGGACGGGGTCTCACACAAAGACCAATTACTTCTCAAATCATTAGTGTTATCCAATCGAACACAGGCCATTGTATTCACCGCAACTCGGGAAGACACAGGTCGTATTGCTCAGCAACTTATCGACAAAGGCATTGAAGCAATTAGTTTGCACGGGGAGCTTATCCAAGGTCAACGTTCTAGCATAATTAGTGCATTTTCACGTGGTCTACATACCGTTTTAGTCACTACTGACCTTGCGTCACGGGGGCTTGACCTGTTGAACGTAGCCTTAGTAATTAATTATGACTTACCTAAATTTGCAGATGAATATATTCACAGAATAGGTCGCACTGGGAGAGCCGGTAATAAAGGAGTCGCGATCTCTTTTATCAGCGGTAAAGACTGGCATAGTTTTAGTGCCATTAAGTCAAAACTTACCCAAGATTATTCTTTTTCTGAATATACAGAGCTACCGACCAAATTTAAAGGTAGACGGGCAATAGTAGAGAAAAAGACCGACAATAAGTCAGCAATAAAAGCCCAACCAAAAGCGATAAAAAATCCAGTTAAAAAACGTGTTAGAACCATGGATGCTGTTGATACTGGGTTTATTCCAGTAAAACGCAAACCCAGAATTGTAGTTGATGACATAGACAATGCCGACGATTTTGACTTTAACGACGATACACAAGATGATTCTGAAGTTTAGGGCCTCAGCATAGTTCTAAGCCTTTTTTTTGCAGCTGACACACCCAAACAGTAAATTAATAATACGGACTCTGCAACGGCGTTTAAGGGTAGTGTCAGGCAGGAATTTGATACTGCAGTTGGATAACTTATTCTGTCTACTTGAGTATTAGATACAGAAAAGCCCTTAGTGTAAATATTTCAAGGGCTTTTATCTTACAAGTACATTCAAGATTAACTGACTTAGTATTCCCACCAGCCATCTTTCCACCATTCAAGAAACTCACCAAAATCAATGAAACCGTCTCCGTTTCCATCAATAAGTGAAAAACCTTCTTGTACGTTTCCAGCTTTAGTCTTTGGCGATAGTACAGTCAATAATTCGATAAACTCATGCAGATCGATTTGTCCGTTTAAATCTCTGTCGAAAAAATCGAAGTCTTTTCTTATTTCAGTAACCTGCCCTTCTGTTAGCTTTTGGTCCTTGCTCATCGTATATCCTCTTGAACGTTTCGCTTTATGACGGAGAAGTTTACCTCTATAGCACCTTAAGTGTCTAGGACAAAAGCGGGCTTACTATTCCTTTTGTTTATTTTTCAATAGACTGCGAGTTCGTTGTTCTTCTGCTTTTATACGACGTTTTTGTTCTATCAATAACCTTGCTTCGGTTCCAACATGCTCTTCGTTGCGCTGTTTAGCGAGTCGTACCTGTTTCTCACGCTCTCTGAAACGTTCAATTTGGTCAACCGTTTGTTTACCAAAACATTTAGGGCAACTAACACCAGGCTCAAATGTGTCGCTTAATTTGTCTTCAGCCGTAATGGGCAGCCGACATCCGTAACATTGATCATACTCACTTTTTTGCAAGTCGTGGTTAACGGCAACTCGATTATCAAATACGAAACAATCACCTTCCCACAATGACTCTTCTTTGGGCACATCTTCAAGATATTGTAAAATGCCGCCTTCTAAATGATAAACCTCTTCAAAGCCCTGCTCTTTTAGATACGCAGTCGACTTCTCACAACGTATTCCGCCGGTGCAAAACATGGCTACTTTCTTATGTTTGGCTGGGTCTAACTCTTTGGCCACATAAGCTGGAAACTCACGAAACGTGTCAGTTTTTGGATTAACCGCATATTTAAAAGTACCAATCTCAATTTCATAATCATTGCGAGTATCGACTAGTGTTACTTCGGGGTCTGAAATTAAATCGTTCCAATCCTTTGGTTTAACATAACTACCTACCGTACGTTTTGGGTCAATACCCTCCACACCCATCGTCACAATCTCTTTTTTAAGCTTTACCTTCGTGCGATAAAATGGTTGTTCTTCGTGCAGGGATTCTTTCGTTGAAATAGGATTTAAACGCTCATCACCATTAAGTAAAGCGAGCAATTCATCAATCGCCTCGCGAGCCCCAGATACCGTACCGTTAATACCTTCAGAAGCGAGTAAAATTGTGCCTTTAATTTGACATTTTTCCATAAACTCGCGAAGTGGCTCGCGCATTTCTTCATAGTCGTTCAATGTGACGAATTTATATAATGCACATACAATGTAGTTGTTCATATTTTTCCTTTTGCTAATTGGAACGTAAAACCAGGGCAAAATTACGCGCGCAAGTTAGCAGAAATATAAGACTTTTTCCATTCAAACTTCATGAATGTTGATCTACCTAAACAGATTAGAGTGTAAATTCAGTTGCTTTGGGAATGAGGTCGAACAACAATGTTTCATCCACTTGAATTACATTTTGCTCTGCTAAACTATCTACGCCTGATGATATCGCTTTATTAACGCGTTGCTTAGCAAAATAATCAAGACCGTCTACGACGTCATTGTTGAGCCTTAGGTGATTATTATGTTGGGATAAACCTTGAGGGAAAAAAGCATTGAGTAAGTGCAGTGAGCTTATAGCTTGCTTATCAACAGCTTTTGAAAACGACGATTGCATCTTGAAGTCTAACTTTGTGAATTGAAGTGCGGGACGTTTATAATAATGTAATTCTATGTCAGGAGACACAATTTCATTCGTTGACTGCGGATCCGCGAATCGCGGTGTTGTCGACAAATCTTTTTCGAGCATGGATAAATACAAATAAAACAGACTGTTATTTGTATTTATCCCCTGCATACTGCGATTTAGTCGCAATTGCAGTTCAACATGGGGTGCTGTGACTTTATCCATTCAACACATAATTAATTACCTGATAATTTGTTATCGTCAGTGAGATGCAATAACTCAAGTTTTTTATCATCCAAGCATTACTCTGCGGCTGTTAAAAATAGTGTTTCGGCATTGATATTGTGCGAGAAAATATTCTTTATCATTTAGAGCACTGATCAATTTTTTTAACGATGTTACGCGCTGAGTAACAAAATCTGGAATATTGCTCCTTCCCATTTTCTTACATAAAGCTTCAGCTTTGCTAATAATTCCTTTCTCTGGCAAGTCCTTTATCTTAGCGATAGCTAATCGCATTGGTTCACGAAAGTGACTTGAGTTGTTATCATTTAATTGTATAAATAATAACTCTAAGTGAAGAGTGGTCGTTGTTGAGAGTCGAGTAAAATTTAAGTTCTCGGATAATAAATTGAAGTGACATTAGTCTAAATTTTTCATTAGGATTGATATTATGAGTCGCTGTGTCAGGTAAAACGAGATTTCAGAACCAGCCTAACGGTGTTAAAAAAACGGTCAAGCCGAGGATTAACTGCAACTCCTTTCTGTGTTAATTCCAATAACGCATTGTCGCCTGGCTGACGCCGATGGGCGAAGATATTAAAAAGAGTATGTAACTAAACCCGATACATACCCTAGTGCAGTTGTTGTAATTTTTATTAATTTCCAATATGTTTATTTATAAAGGTCACTATTTCTTTTAACGCTTGTTTTCGTGTTTCGGCTGATGACAAGTAGTGATCTTCTCCATCTAACTCAACAAATTCGACTTTTTGACCTGCTTTTTTTAATCGCTTATACATAAGTTTAGACTGATCAATACGTACCACGTGATCATCTTCTCCATGTAACAATAATATAGGAGCTTTAAAATTGTTCGCAAAATTTGATGGGGATATTTGTTTTAGCAATTCGTCGGTATCATTACCCCCAGCGATAATTTTGTCCCAGTAGGATACAACCCAATGATTACTCCCATTCTCATACTTCGCACGCGACATCATATCAGGAATATCACTAACCCCACTGATCGACACAACACATTTATATAAGTCCGGAGTAAATGCACCGCCGGCTAATGCGGCATAACCGCCATAGCTTGCACCAACAATGCACACTCGTTCTTTATCAATTAAACCTTGTTTAGATAATTGTAGAACAGTGTCGGTTAAGTCATCCTGCATTTTTGCTCCCCACTCCCCGTAACCAGCCTGCTTGTGTTCAAAGCCAAACCCAGATGACCCCCTAAATTGAGGCTGAATTACAAGGTAACCTTCATTAGCCAATGCTTGAGCTTTCCAATAAAAAGTTTTTGTGTCATAACTTGCAGGTCCGCCGTGAGGCAACAATACAGCAGGTAAATTTTTCATATTAGCTAATGCTATTTTAGGAATAGTTACTAAAGTAGGAATTTCAAAACCATCACGTGCTTTTACTGTTAACTGACCAACAGGGTTAATGTTTACCGGATCAATATTTTCTCGAGACGTAGCAAGGTAAATAGGGCTATTACCTTTTTCAAAAAGGTAATAATCTCCGGGGGCACTGTTTCCAGAAACGTAAACAACTAAACTTAAGAAGTCGTCACTCCAATTTTTTAAAAATACGGAGTGGTCGGTAAACATTTCACTAATGCTTTTAAATCTAGCATCGACGTCTTTATCAAAAAACTTATATGTTGGAATAAAACCTGAGTAAACAAAACCGTACACAACGCGGTTTATATCTGTAATTACATGATCGATATCAGAATCCTGCTTTGCAAAGCCAGTAGGTTCTATATTGCCATTGTTAAGTGACATTAGTTGATAATCAAAGACATTAGTTGTTTCGTTGTGTTTTAATACTACTAGATATTTGTAATCTGACGTTACACCAACCAGATTTACCTCTCTTATTTCCGACTCAAATGCGTATATACTCTGCCATTCATCAGCTTTACTTACTTCAATTGTATGAATATTAGTTTCATTATTATAACTTTCTCTTACCAGAGGGTTTTTGTCTTGACCTAAGAAAAAGTCGAAAGCATTTTCACTTCCAATGCCTAATGGTTTAAAAATATGAGGAGAAGCTAAGTTTACTTTTACTAATGAATAGTCAGGTTTAAATCGCCGATCATTACCGATGTATGCTGGCATAAAGATACTTTTTTTATCTTCACTAATACCAATAATATTACCAAGCTGCGTTTGCCCCTTGTGAATAGCGTCTCCAGTGGTTAACAAAGGTTGAATTTTCTTCGATTCAATATTATAAACAAAAGCATTTTTTATATGATGTTTACCCCTATAATTTGAAATTCGAGATAATTTTGAAGTTTTAATCACTATATTATCTTTCTCAATAAAATACAGAGATTGAATTTTAGTATCACCTACTTCAATAGATCCGATAGCGTCCAATGATTGTTTGTCGATAATCATGACGCGTTCACTTCCAGGAAAAGTCTTTGTGTAAGCCAAACGTTTGCCATCTGATGAAATGGTCATAAAGCGAATATTTGGTAATTGAGCATAATCTTCAAAGGACAGCTTCGTTGCTGCGACGCTCTGAAAACAAGCAAAAGCGGTAGCACAAAGCACTGTGTTTATTAGTACTAATTGGTAATGTCTGATCAAAATAGTTAACTCCATGTTTTAATATTTTTGATTTTTCACCCAAAGAGTTTTACCTATTGGGCCATTGTAAGTGGTCATACAGTAAATAAGATACCTACAATAGTCGATGTCTCCTAATTTTTTGTCTATGTTTCATTAAGTTAGTTTGCCCAATAGAGATAACTTCGAGCTATATCAATCAAATTTTTACCCACTTTGCACTGCATATTTTGATCACATTTTGTACCTTATTCCGGTTAATGGTTTAAGATGTTAAATAGAGAAAGGGATGACCAGGATAGCGTCAGTCACAGGGGAAACCGGTGGAATTGCCGAAGTGATTTGTAAGAGCCTTTCTGAAAAAGGTTATAATGCAGTAGTTAATTATCAAGGAAACGATGTTAAGTCAGATTGATTTATTATAGGAATCGGGGTTCCAGTAGCAAAAATTGATGTGTTAGGTTTCGAGATGTCACAATGTATCCGAGAGACACTAATTAACTACTTCACCAAATCATTCAAATCATCAACAAATTCAGCAATTTCATTAAGTAAGTGTTTTCTCTGGTCTTCAGTCACCATAGAATCAGCCGCGAACAAAAATTTCTTATAATTATTACTATTTTCGATATTTCTTTGATTGAGAAGCTCACCACGGTATTTTTCTGGCATCATAAGTAAGTTGGTCAACTTGCTTTTAAAGCGCTCTCCCCTGTCAGTATCATTTAAAAGTGTTCGTAATTCAGCCTGATACCGAACACGATATTGCAACCATAACTCGCCGTTTGAATGGTATTCACCATGCGTTTTTTCAACCAATTGCTCTTGCTCATTGTCCAGTTTACCTAGCCAACGTTCTAAGTTTTTCTTATTCCGTTTTAAAGATTCGCTTTTGCGTTTTTCAGGGGTTTTTGCTAGCAGGTCTTCTCTTTCATCCTCCTCTTCCTTGTTAATTTTATCAATTTCTTCGAACATAGAATCCACCTGTTCCTGCGAGAACATGGGCGACATTGCGACTAGATCAGGAATGATTTTAGCTTTTAAGCGCGCCCAGTGATCTGCCGCTTTTTGTTGGTGATAATCCATTTTATGAAGACTCAATTGCTGAGTACGAATATCGTCTGATAACTCGCTCAAGTGATTGATATACTGCGGTAATTCAGATTTTTTGTGCCATTCGAGCCATATTCCTAATTTGGCATCAAAAATATCCTCTTGCTGGTTCGTCAACTCTACAAAGTCATCAACATACCAGTACACTAGCCAGTCCACATTTTTATACACAAATTTTGTCGAGCAACCTGATAAAAGTAAAACGAGACCAACAATAATAATTTTTTTCACTCTCACCTACTCCGGTCCGAAAGTTGAGTTATTCTGATTA
>JBLHOI010000021.1:0-12802 GCA_047621375.1 Glaciecola sp. | reverse complement strand
TGCAGTTCTGCTAGTTGGGTTGGTGGAGAGAGAGCCTAGCGCATCGATCATATTGGCTCGCTTTGCACGACCAATAATTAGTTCGGCCATGAGCACAGGGTACGCGAGTATAAACGCCATTACCAAATACATTAAAACAAAAGCAGCACCGCCGTTCTCAGCAACTTTTGTCGGGAAGCCCCAGATATTACCTAATCCGACCGCAGAACCTGCCGCAGCCAACACGAATCCAATTCGTGAGGAAAACTCACCGCGTGCACTCATAATTACCCCATTATATTTTTTTTATTAGTGGTACTTTTTAAAGAAAATAAAGGCAGCTAAACTGCTGCCTTTTATTCTATCTGTTTTGAAGTCAAATCTACTCTTTTGAGTTTAGTGCGTAACTTCCAGAACCAACCATATCAAATGTAATATTGGCAGCCTCAGCTAAGAAAGGGTCTATTTTTTCTAAGGCTTCAGGTAAATCATCTTCTAACGATAGGACCTTGTCCAAACCCATTCTTACAAGCCGTTCATTAGCCCTAGTTAGCTGCTTGTCTTCACTTTCTTGCTTAGTTTTAAAACGTTCAGACTCAACTAAGCTAATGTAACCTTTGTCTTTGTTTTTATTATATTCTTCAATATCACTGAAAATATAAGTAAACTCTGGATCTTGAGTAACCCGCGCATTATGTTTTGCCGTTAACACATCAATAGCGCCGTTGTAATCCCCGAGCTGAGAGTAATTTGCTTTTTGAATGCTATCATATGGAAGCGCGTTTTCTGCTTTGCTCTCGCCCCACTCCGCAGGATCCACCGGTGATGGATACAAAATATCAGGCAGCACCCCTTTATGTTGTGTGCTCCCACCGCTAATCCGGTAGAACTTAGCAATCGTAAACTGCACTGCACCCAGTTTTTTATCTAGATCATAGATACGACTTAAGCCACGATGCTGCTGAACAGTCCCTTTACCAAAGGTTTGCTCACCAATGATAATCGCACGGTTATAGTCTTGCATCGCAGCGGCAAATATTTCACTGGCTGAGGCACTGTAACGATCTACCATTACAGTCAATGGGCCTCCATAATGCACAACGCCATCGGTGTCGCGATCAACGCTAATACGACCATTCTCATAGCGAACCTGAACAACAGGTCCCTTATCAATAAATAATCCACTTAGTAGGACTGACTCGGGTAATGAGCCTCCTCCATTACCGCGAAGATCAACGATAACACCTTCAACACTCTCTTCTTTAAGCTTATCTAGTTCCTTCATAACGTCTACATGCAAGTTATGATAAAAACTGGGAATGTTAATGACCCCTAATTTCTGTCCTTTATGCGGACCTGAGTCTGGGATATAAACTTCAGATTTAGCCGCTCTATCTTCAAGCTTTACTTTATCGCGAGTAATTTGAACTTCCGCAATTTTCTTACTTTCGCTGCTTCCCTTTAGAACTTGGAGCTTTACTATACTGCCTTTTGGACCTTTGATGAGCTCAACAACCTCGTCTAAACGCCAACCAATGACATCAACAAACTCTTCCCCCTCTTGAGCAACAGCAATAATTTTGTCTTCGGGTTTAATTTTTAACGACTTATCGGCAGGGCCGCCAGCAACTAAGCTAACGATTACAGTGTGGTCATCTTCACTGCGCAAAACTGCACCAATTCCTTCTAATGATAAGTTCATTTCTATTTGGAAACGTTCAGTATTGCGAGGTGAAAGATAGCTAGTATGTGCTTCAATGCTGCGTGCAAATGAATTCATGACTGTCTGAAACACATCTTCACTGTTAGTTTGACTGAGCCGTTTAACGGCTCGCTTGTATCGCTTACTCAGTATATCTTGTGTTTCTTCCCACGTTTTATCAGCCATTTTTAGGTTGAGTGCATCATATTTAACGCGCTGACGCCAGACTTCATCTAAGTCCGCGGCAGTTGCAGCCCACGCGACCTTATCTCGTTCGTAATAGTATTTGTCGTCTAAAACTTCGTAATCAAAGGGTTTGTCAAGTAAGGTTAGCGCATAATTAAAGCGCTCAGCACGACGTTTTAAATTGACCATATAAATATCATAAGCAATATCTAATTGTCCCTGGCGGATAGCATCATCAAATAAATTTTTCGATTTTTCAAAACCAGCAATATCTGACGCCAAGAAAAAATTCTTATTCGCATCAAGAGTGCTCAAATAACGGTCAAATATTTTGTGTGATAACTCGTCATCTATTTGAATTTTTTTGTAATGTGAACGTGTAAAGTGGTCGGTAATACGTTTCGCAGACGTACTGTGCTGGGATTCTTGCGAAAGCTCTGGTAAAACCTCAGCCGTTTCAGTTGATGGTCCCGCCATACTGGTACCAATTACTAAAGCACTTGCGACCGATGCCCATATCAATTGCTTTGTGAAGGATCTACCCAAGTTTAACTGCATACTACCTACCTTTCTTTTTTTGCTTGACGTTAAATTGTTAAACGCAGTTGCGCACGTTGAACTTTGACCGTCATGCCTGAATTTAGTTGCACCTGAATACCATCTTTTGCAACTTCCGTGATCGTTGCTGGCATTGGCGAGCTACCAACTTTGACTGAAACTTGTGCACCGACTTTCATATCGTCGTCCAATAACTCGCGAACTTTGACTTTTGGTGCTACCTGTTTTGGTTTGCGCTCCGGTGTCTCTTTAGCAGGGGGATCTACTTTTCTGCTTGGAATCTTAACATCGCTCTTGCTTCTCTTATTACCTTGAGTTTGTTTTTTCAACTCCTGACGTTTTTCAGCTGCTTTGGCTTTGCTCTCTTGTAATTGAGTAGCAGCATGATCTGAATGCTCCTTTTCGATTTTATCTCCATCTACACCATCTAAATCTATGCGATGGGCGCCTTCTTTGACTGAGGTAAGATATTTCCAGCTGCTGGTATAATGTCTTAAAGACATTCTCAACAGGCGCTTGCTTAATCTGGCATCATCTTTCAGACGTTCAGACAAATCGTGAAAAATACCAATCTTAAGTGGTTTAGCTTCAGCTTGAAGCGAAAAACACTTTGGAAATTCGGAAGCAAGGAAGGCTAATACTTCTTTACTGTTTGCTAGTTTTTTTTGTTCGTCCATTAAATTAATTCGTCATTTGTGTAGTTTACGCTTCTTCGGGTTCTTCGGGTTCTTGTGAATCATCCCAAGTTGAGAGTAGATGATCCACCCAATCAACCAAGTCGTCAACCTCAATCTCTAATAAATAGCTCTCAAGGTGCCAATGTTCCCACGTTTTTTCAATTATTCTATGAATTTTTTCTACTTCTTCATCGTCATCTATGTGGTCAAAGACTAAATGCAGAATGGTATTTAACTTCTCTGACGCCTCGTAAGGATCGTCATGTACGTCTTCCATATCATCAGGCGTACTCAATAATACATGTATATCAACGAAATCCTTCACTGTGGGGTTTCCAAAGAAGTTAATGTTTCCTGAAATATACTCACCAAGGCTTCTAACCCTTGACGGTCATACTCATCAAAGCGATCAGCCACCGGACTGTCTATATCGAGAACAGCTATTAATTTCTTATTTATGATAATAGGCACCACAATTTCAGAATTAGACGCTGCATCGCACGCTATATGTCCAGTAAATTCGTGCACATCCTTCACGACGATAGTTTTAAGTGAGGAAGCAGCTGTGCCGCACACGCCTCTCCCCATGGGTATTCTGATGCATGCAGGCTGACCTTGAAATGGGCCCAATACAAGCTGTTCTTGTTTGTGTAAATAGAATCCGGCCCAGTTAATCTGTTCTAACGTGTTAAATAACACTGCCGCAATGTTAGCCATATTAGCTATCATGTCAGATTCACCAGATATTAACGCCTGAACCTGCGCATTGATTAAATTGTATTGTTCTTTTTTGTTACTCATTATTAATTTTTTATTACTCATTATTACAAGCTAGCGCTTGATAAAGTGGGTTGAAATTCTCTGCATTTATAGTAACACCCTGTGAAAGGTCAATAGAAGCGCTTTCACATAATTTACAAACTACCAGCGTATTACTCCGTCCCTGTCTATTTACATATTGAGGTCTTTTGCCGTAAAAACAACTCAGCATTACATTATATATTCAAAATAGTAAGGCCGATACCACTACCCCTAATGATAAGAACGAGGAATAGAGCAAATAACGTCAATACTAACCAAAAAACCAATAGCTAACACAAATAGCTGCAAAAATACCAGCAAAGTCGGCCGCTAAGCAACACGCAACAGCATAACGACTGTGTTTGATGCCGACAGCACCTAAATACACCGCTAGCACATAAAACGTCGTCTCGGTAGACCCTTGCATTACCGACGCCAATCTTCCTGCAAATGAATCCGCACCGTGATGTTGCATTGTTTCTATCATTAAAGCGCGCGCACCACTTCCGCTCAGTGGCTTCATTAACGCATTGGGGATGGCATCAACAAAACGGGTATCCATGCCAATGCTACTAACCAAGTATTGCACTCCATTCATCACTAAATCTAGCAGTCCGCTTGCTCTCAGCATGCCTATGGCGAATAGCATCGCTAACAAAAATGGAATAATAGTGATGGCAACTTCAAAACCCTGTTTCGCTCCATCTACAAATTGCTCGTATGTATTCTGTTTTTTTCTCCAACCCTGAACCAACACAGCGACAATAAATAGTAGTAAAAGAAAATTCGCTATTAGTGAAGACTGGGCTGCGAGTTGATCGGCTGCTAACTTGGAAAAATAAAGAATAACAGCGGTAAGTAAACTAAATACGCCGACTAAATAGGTCAACACTACTCGATTAAATAGGTTCACTTTCTGCACTGCACAAGTAACAAATAAGCCAAATAGAGTGGATGCACTGGTCGCCAATAGAATTGGAATAAATACATCGGTGGGTTGCGCGGCACCCTGCTCGGCCCTATATAAAAAAACTGCAATTGGGAATAAAGTAACCGAAGACGTATTTAGCACCAAGAATAAAATCTGAGAATTGGTCAGCGTATCTTTTACTGAGGAAAGCGTTTGCATGTCTTGCATCGCTTTTATGCCGAACGGCGTTGCGGCATTATCTAACCCAAGTACGTTAGCCGACATGTTCATAGTGATGCTTCCCAAGGCTGGATGCCCACGCGGGATATCTGGCATGATTCGGCATAGTAAGGGTTCCAAAATTTTAGAAAATTTTGCAATTAGACCAGAGTTTTCTGCAACCTTAAAAATCCCCAACCAAAATGCTAATAAACCAATTAAACCTAAGGCAATGTCAACGCTCATTTTTGCCATTGATGTAACGGCAGTCATGACTACTTCAAAACCGCCTAAGTCTCCGGTAACGAAGACTTTCCAGCAAGTAGCGACAAACGCACTAACAATAAAAACCAACCAAATTCTGTGAAGCATTATTACCCTATATTTTTATGAACTAACTCTCGCTAGCATTATTAGTGGGTTTTGCCGATAATCTATCGTGTTATTTTTATTAGCGACATTAATATGGAGATCCCCTCCACATTTCTAAAATTAACACAATATAATAGTAAACTCTGTGATTTTTAAGCACTGCCTGTCGTGTGATTTAGCATAATAAGGAAATTCAGTCTTTATCTGTGACTAAATCTGTGGATAACCTGTGCATTTCCTAAGTATAGTCTGTGCAAAAATTCAAAACTAAGTCACTGACTTTAAATAGTTTGGGCCTTTATTTTATTTTATGTTAGGGTTAAAAAAAGGCAAGAATATAAATTAATTGCAAAATTCGTTTATACTTTAATCGAATTTGAACTATCATTAATACCTGTCGAATTTGTAATACACCTCTCCTCGACATGGATGTTTGACTAATGATATGAGCTACGTGTTTAGAGATAAACATAATATCTGCAGTTTAAAGTTAGCGCACGGCTCAGAAATGGGCCATTCCCCTAAGCCTGGAACGATTGTTCCGGGCCTTTTTATTTCGAAGCTTATGCACTGTAAACTACGTGAGCTTGAAACTCATTTTAAGCGACCGCCTCCTTGCTTTTATTACGGCAACTGCTCTGTTAAATCGTTTTTAAAGCGCTTTGCATTTTCTTGATAATGTTTAGCGGATTTTTCAAGCATCTCGGCTTGCTCTGGTTTAATCGTTTTTACTACTTTTCCTGGCGAGCCCATTACGACCGAATAGTCAGGGATCTCCATGCCCTCCGTAATAAGTGCATTTGCACCAATAACACAGTGATGGCCTATTTTAGCGCCATTTAAAACCACTGCATTTATACCTATAAGAGAATAATCTCCGACACTACAGCCATGCAACATTACTTTGTGGCCAATAGTTACGCCTTTTCCAATGTGCATTGGATAACCATAGTCAGTATGTAAAATAGCACCGTCTTGCACGTTACTGCCTTCCCCTATCTCTATTAAATCACAATCACCACGCAATACGGCATTAAACCAAACACTCGCATTGTCGTGCAGAGTTACTTTACCCATAACATGTGCACCTGGAGCCACATATGTGTTTTTGCCTAATGACACTTTGTCGGAACCTAGCTGATATATCATGTTTATCTCCTCATTTCTAAATCAAACTGCAACTTGTCGCATTAGCCCTTCTTGAACCGTGGTTGCGACGAGTGTTCCATGTTTATCGAACACTTTACCTTGAACTAACCCGCGACCTGTTCCGCTAAAAGGACTTTCCATTTCATATAATAACCAATCATCAAACTTAAACGGTTTGTGAAACCATATTGCATGATCAATTGTTGCTAATCTGAGTGACTTATCATGTACTGCTAAGCCATGCGGTTGCAATGATGTACTCAGAAAGTGATAATCCGACGCATAAGCAAGCGATGCTTGGTGCACTTGCAGAGGACTGTCAAGTTTATCCCTTCCTTTTAGCCATATTGCACGCTTTGGTTCGCGTTTCTCAGCAGTATACGAGTTTGCAGAGTCAACTGTACGAATATCGACTGGCCGATGATAACTCAGCGATTCCTTCATTCTTTCAGATAACTGCTCATATTTTTCCTCGTAAAACCGTATGTCTTGCGCAACATCATCAGGAGATGGCACTTTTGGCATCTCGGCAAACTGATGACTTAATCCTGGCTCAGGAATTTGAAAAGACGCTGTCATGATAAAAATAGTGCGACCGCTTTGAATCGCTTTGACTCGTCTTGATGAAAAGCTTCTGCCATCACGTACATTTTCTATATCGTAAATGACCGGTTTTTGAGCATCACCTGGGAGTAAAAAATAGGAATGTAGGGAATGAATAATGCGTCCATCTTCGACAGTTTTATAGGCTGCAGCAATAGATTGACCTAAAACTTGCCCGCCAAATAGCGCTCTAAAACCTAAGTCCCAACTTTGGCCCCGATATAAACCTTGCTCAATTTTTTCCATTTCGAACAATGATTCTAATCTTATATCTGACAATGTAACCTCACTTTGACCTGTAGTTAATTTATAACTAATTATCTGTTTGTTTAGGGTTTCTAGGATAAAATTTTTGTACCATTTTTACTTGATGCTTAAAAAATCGGGTATCTTTGAAGGGTAACTTCATAAAGCCCGAAATACCTAATCCATTTATTTTTGGAATCAAATCAATTATTTCCTTTAATAAGCTTTTAAACTCAAGCTCCATAGCATGATCGAGTAATGTGTAATAATTATGCACCTTCAAATGCTTCGGAAGTGCCTCAAAAATAATACAACCAGTATGATGGATAGCATTCAAACTTTTTATTTTTGACATCAACGCTTCTGGTAACTTTAGTAATTCAT
Source organism: Glaciecola sp. (assembly GCA_047621375.1). Classification (GTDB taxonomy): domain Bacteria; phylum Pseudomonadota; class Gammaproteobacteria; order Enterobacterales; family Alteromonadaceae; genus Glaciecola. Next base: position 5,016 of record JBLHOI010000021.1, on the reverse strand, counting down.
CAGGATCCTCTCCATCCTCAAAATAAGAATGCATACGGCTTTCATTTTCTGCCAACGAGGTTTTGCTCAATTCATACGGTATTTGCAGTTTTGGGCTTGGAATAAAAGGTTTCTTTTGCGTTACTCGTTCAACGTGCAGCGTGTTTTTTGCATTAAACATGCAACTTTTAAAAACCCCTTTTCGCACAATACAACGCGCTAAGTTAATTACGTTATCAACGCTTCGATCAAATGACAGCTGCAAGCTAGGATCATATAAGTGTAGACTTGAATCGACAAATACACCTTCTTCCTCCCATCTTATAGCGAGCCCACCAACAACTGGATATTTGCCTAAGCGACTAACCGCGGCAATAAAGCCCTTCTCAGTCTCCCCCATGCCTTGCAGGTAATTTTTGTAATAACGGTCAAACTGAGCATCGTCGATATAATTTAATTCAGCCATATCGATACCTTCCTGTGCTCGAAGATAAGACTTCCTTGAGCTATAAACCACAGTTTCTATATCTTTTATCTCTTGATGTCCCCATGTTGGCACTAAGCAAGCATGGTCTTGGTAGCGGTCTTGTGCAAATACTAGTTGGCGAAATCGGGAATAGTGTTTTAACAAATAATCGCCACCGTTATTGCGTTGACTGCAGTCATCGCTCATTAATGCTGACAGTATCTTTGCAAACTCAATCGGTAAACCCAGCGAATCAGGCGGAATAGCTTTTCGACCATACCGCGAACCTTGTCCCGACGCCAATGCATATATAGTGCTTGCTAGGCCTTGTTCGTCAAATCGAGGGCTGGATAATTTACCGTCAAGTTGATCGTCACCGATAAAGTAAACGTCCCCGAGTCTTGCATTAGTTTGCTGTAAATCGGATGACATCAAATCCATTACATTAGTGGTAATCGTTTGGCCTGATGGATCTATTTGAGCAAACACACATGAGCCCCAGTCAATTAAACTGACCTGTTCAGTCTGCTCATCCCAAACTAAATTTGACGGTTTAATATCACCATGCACAACAGGACGAAATACCCCGTTTAACTGAAAGCCCCTCAAGAAACCAAGGATCTCGCAAATTTGCACGGTGATCTTAACAATGATCCGCGGTGGTAGTGGTCCAAAACGCAATGAATACTTTTCAAGATCAATCCCAGGTGCTCGCCCCATCACCAATATCGACTGACGTTTGATACGCTCAAATGCAATTAGTTTCGGTACATAAGGATGTTCAACCAAGCCTTGCATAAAAGCTTCTTCTTCAAGTCGGTCTTGAATATGCTGGGGTAACGTAATCCTTGAGAATTTGAAAACTAACTCGCTACCCATTTTATCGGTGCCCGCAAAAGCAAAACCAAAGGCACCCTTACCGATCATTTCGATATCTGTGTAACCTAATTTATTAAGCTGTGAAATGCACAAACCAAACCAGTTTTTGAGCTTTTTTGCATCCTTGTGAGAAAGCAAATAAACTGATTGGTCATCAGGGATATAGAAGTGTTTAAGTTGTGGTTGCTGCATTATTCAGTTTTTAACCATTCCACTTTTGACTGTCTATTATTGTCACCTGAAAGCTTTTGTTGCAAGGTCTCTAAAATTTTATGTAAGTCACTGTCCAACTGCCAAGGTGGGTTCACAATACACATACCTGAGCCATACATGCCTACTTTTTGTGATGGCTTTACAGAGCAAAATTGAATATTTAGCACCGACTTCACATTCAGTCCGGACAATTGCGATAACATTTTTTCGCTCAATGCCGATTTAGGGTTACTGACAATTTCTTTGGTCTTTCTGTCTTCTCTAGTATCAGAAAGTAATGGATACCAAATCATATAAGTACCGATAGGCCAGCGCTTCACAGCGTTTGCAACCGCATCAATAACTTGTTCATATTCGCTCATCTGCTCATAAGGGGGGTCAATTAAAACCGCTCCTCTATTGGGCGTAGGGGGTAATACTGCATTCAGTATTTCATACCCATCTCGATGTTGTGCAATAATGCCTGCGCGGCGGCAGTTTTGTTTTAGGGACTCAAATGCTTGTGGGTGTAATTCAGCAGCAAACGCTTTATCTCCTCTTCGTAATAACGCTGATGCGACCATAGGAGACCCTGGGTACTGCTGATCGCCTATATACTTATTAACAATGTCGACATAAGTATCAAACAACGCTGACTCTTGTTTAACGCTGGCATTTTGGACATCGCCTAAATGACCACCAAGGTTAAGTTGAAGTACACCTGTTTTTGCCTCTGCATTTTGTAACGCTTGTTGTGAGTTAAGGTTATACAGACCTTCACCGGCATGTGTATCTAAAAAGAAATATGGTTTCGTCTTTAAATTTAGACGTTCAAGCACAGCGACTAATACGAGGTGTTTAAGCACATCGGCATGATTGCCAGCATGAAACGAATGTTGATAACTAAGCACTAACCTTCTCACTCTTAAAATAAAAAGCCCGCATAATGCGGGCCAATAAAACACGACGTTGTACCTATATTACAATGATACACGCTAAGTTAATAATGCTTACTTCAGATGAACTAACATTTTTTCAGGTGACTGCAAATAACTCATCCATAGGTTATTAAAACGAACCATCGTTGCACCATCAATAACGCGATGATCTCCTGACCAATTTAACATCATGATACTTTGTGCGATGACCTCTCCGGCGTCGTTAAAGCGGGGTAGCTTCTGCGTTTTACCTAAAGCAACGATAGCAACTTCAGGTTTGTTAATCACAGGAGTTGCCGTGATCCCACCCAAAGCACCAATATTTGAAATACTTATTGTACCGTTGCTCAAGTCAGTATTTGACAACTTCCCCTCGCGCGCTGCATTAATAATGCGTTCGCATTCTTGAGCAACCTCAAACAACGACAGGTTTTGTACATTCTTTATATTGGGCACAAGTAAACCGATTTTAGAGTCAATTGCCATTCCAATATTATGTGATGACAAATAGTGCTGCTCCGTCTCGTCTTCAGTTAAACGCGAATTAATTGCTGGAAAGGACTTTAAAGCCAAAGACAATGACTTAATGAAAAACGGCATGAAACTTAACTTAACACCTTGTTTTTCAAACTCAGGTTTTAACTGAGTTCTCAGCGCAATTAGATTATCCATGATCAATTCATCAGAAACAGTAAAGTGCGGAATGGTGCTGACGCTTGCCATCATTTGTTTCGCCATCGCAGCTTTAATACCGCGCATCGCTACCACTTTACTTACGTCTGCCTGCTGCCCTATATTAGCAGCACTGGATAGAAGGTTAGGATTAGCAGCTGTGCTGTTAGGCTGTTGCGTTGGAGTTGGTTTGTTTGCTGCTTGTGTCGATTGATTTTGACTCTGCATATGCGATTCAATGTCTTGCTTCAATACACGCCCTTTTTTACCTGAGCCAGATACGGTAGCAATGTTAATCTTATATTCTCTAGCAATGCGCCTAACTGCCGGACTGGCAAGCGCTTTCGCGCGACTGTTTTCAGCATTTTCAGATAAATCAGTTTGCATTGCTGTATTCGTCGAGCCAACTAATTGACCGGAGGAAATTGATGCTTCAACACCATCGGATTTAATCAATTGATCAAACAATGGAGTGTGCACTTGTGCAATATCGCCCTGCTGATAATGCAACTTCACTACTTTACCTTGGTATTTTGCTGGTATCTCAACCACCGCTTTATCTGTCATGACCTCAACAACAACCTGATCTTCTTCGACCGTATCGCCTTCTTCAATGCACCATTTTACAATTTCACATTCCACGATGCCTTCGCCAATATCGGGTAATATAAACGCCTCGATTTTTTCTACGCTTACTGCAGTAATTGACGCTGGCTCTGGCATTATCATCTGACTAGCAGGACTATCATTTAATGAAGGAGAAATTACTTCAGCGGCATCGCCACTGGTTGCATCATCATCAATATCCATTGCAAACAAAGGAGCATGTACTTTGGCAATATCTCCTTTCTTGTAATGCAGTTTTCGGACTACACCGTTGTACATAGCCGGAATTTGAACTGTTGCTTTGTCAGTCATAACCTCGGCAACAGGTTGGTCTTCGACAATGCTGTCGCCTTCTTTCACCAACCATTCAAGTAGTTCGCACTCAACAATACCTTCGCCTATATCAGGCAATATAAATTCTTTCATTATTGCCTCCTAATAGTCCATCGTTCGTTTAATAGCTTCGAATGTTTTTAAATGATCAGGCATATATTCCTTCTCGTGCGCTAATGGAAATGGGGTATCAAGACCGCAAACTCTTGCTATTGGCGATTCGAGCGACAAAAAGCATCTTTCTTGAACAGTGGCTGCAATTTCACTCGCAAAGCCACCTGTTAATGGCGCTTCGTGATTGATTAATAACCTACCGGTTTTGCAAACCGACTCACAAATGGTTTCAACATCCCATGGCAGGATGCTCTGTAAGTCAATAATTTCACATGACACACCTATTTCTTCAGCCATAACTGCCGCTTTTTCAATAATTTCAACTTGAGCACCCCATGCTAATAGCGTGATGTCATTTCCTTCTTTTACCATATCAGCTTTACCTAATGGTAATTCATAGTCGCTCTGGGGTACATCTCCAACGGAGGCTCTATAAAGCTTTTTCGGCTCCATAAATAACACTGGATTATCGTCCCTAATAGAGGCTAATAATAATCCTTTAGCTTGTCGCGGATTGCGCGGTATAACCACTTTCATGCCAGGGATGTGCGCGAAAAACGCTTCTGGAGACTGCGAATGATAATGGCCGCCGGCAATTCCGCCGCCGTAAGGTGTTCTGATTGTGAGTGTGCCACAAGTAAACTGCCCCCCTGAACGATAACGCCATTTCGCCGTTTCGTTAATAATTTGGTCAAATGCAGGGAAAATATAATCACTGAATTGAATTTCAGCAACCGCCACTGAGCCCTGTGATGCGAGTCCATTAGCAAAACCAATAATGCCTTGTTCGGTCAACGGCGTGTTAAAACAGCGCCCTTTGCCAAATTTTTCTTGTAG